>NZ_CP061868.1:2740677-3043808 GCF_022646885.1 Priestia koreensis
ACATTACTTGTTCGACACAAGAACGTCAATTCAATCAAATGAACTAGATCTGTTTGAAAAGTCCCCCAACAGTGTTCCTTTCCTGCGCTCAAAGTCCCCTATTTTCAAAAAAGTCATGTAACGCTTTCATTTTAAAAACCGAAAACGGAAACAACCCTTGTTATGACAGTAGTTGTTAGTAGATGTATTTGCAGAAAAAACAAGAAATAATTTTACACACTTGTTACATATGTAAAGCCAATATGTTAAAAACGGTGAATATCATCCTGGTTTTATTTATGTGAAGAATGATTCTTTTTACTTATCAAAAAGATGCTACGTTACACATATTTAAACATCGATCATGCGGTGTACATTGTGTGAGCTGGGTTATGAAGAGCGAAAAGACGGCACTTCTGAGTCTCTTAAAAAAATAAAGTTTATCTAAATTTGGTGCCCCACCTTCATTACTTGTGGAAAAAGATAGGGCCTGGAAGCAAAATGTGCTATATGAGTTACTTACTCGTGATTATTTCTCATTCTTTTTGGAGATTTTATAAGTAACAAATAACAGGAGGTTGTCCTTGCTTGAACATTAATCCTCACAATCCATTAACCGCATCAGAATTATCCTTACTTTGGACATCCTATTTAAACGATTCTATGGCAACTTGCGGGATTTCGTTTTTCCTTGAACACGTGGAAGATGAGGAAATTCGAAAGCTGTTAGAGTTTGCCCTAGATATGTCAAAGCGCCACGTTGCTAAGGTAACGGCTATTTTCAATGAAGAAACATATCCGCTACCCCAAGGCTTTACAGAAGAAGATGTTAATTTACAGGCACCCCGCCTTTTTTCTGATGTTCTGTACTTACACTACATCGCCAATATGGGAAAGTTTGGGCTAACTGCCTACAGTGTCGCACTGTCTACATCGAGTCGAGATGATATTGTTGCCTATTATTCAACGGCTATGCAGGAGACGATTGAGCTCCACAATTGGGGTAAGAAATTAATGAAGAAAAAAGGGATCTATACGCATGATCCAAGTCTTCCGACACCAAGAGGTATTGATTTCGTCAAAAACAAATCGTTTTTAAAAAAGAGTCGTCCTCTTCTCGGTGTAGAAATTGCCAACCTGTGGTATAACTCGCTTCGAAATGCACTAGGTCAAGCTCTTATTCAGGGATTTGCACAAGTAGCAGAGAAAAAAGAGGTTCGTCATTTTTTTGCCCGCGGGCGAGAAATTGCGGGGAAGCATTTCAAAGTGTTTAATGAGAAACTTCATGATGACTATATAGGTGAAGGTTCTATCCTTCTCACTAGTGAAGTGACCGACTCTCAACAGCCTCCTTTTTCAGATAAATTGATGATGTATCACATTACTACCCTCATTGCATCAGCAGTTGGACAATACGGTGCCGCCATCTCATCGAGTCCCCGTCATGATCTGGGATTGTTGTATACACGCCTTTGCGCGGAGATTATAAACTATGCGGCAGACGGAGCGCATATGATGATTGAAAACGGCTGGATGGAACAGCCACCGCAAGCAGCTGATCGAAGAAAGCTTGCAGAATAAAATGATGGAACAGCTTCTTCAAGCTGTTCCATCATTTTCTCTTATACATACGAAATTCTTACCTATTATAATTTGTCACATTTTTATTCAAAATTGAACTGACGATGCCTTTTTCCTATGTTACAATCAACAAGCTCGCACTTATAAGAGTTAATTATCCTAATAACTCCCTTTTTGCTAGAAAATTTTTCTTCAAAAATGTATTTTTTGTGAACATAAGCTTCAATGGGTGAGCAATGACGTTTAAAATTGTTATTATTTAGATAGGCAAATTAATTAGTGTTTCATGCCTTACGTAGTTTTAAGCAGGGAATGTGTTATTATCGGCCCATTTTCGGTATACTGATAGTAAGGTTTGATAATCTTGTAAGTAGAGAAAGGAATATCGTACTAATGCAAAGTAATGCAAACATTTATACAAACGTAGAGGATTCGCCTACAGCGGAAAAAGAAAGCTTGCTCAGCATTCTTTCCCAAACCGTGAAGGTCGGAATCATTAAATCAAATTTAATTCCAATGCTCGCAGGTCTCACACTGGCCTTATATACGTATCATTACAGTTTGCTCCCAAAACTTCCGAACATCATTCTAGCATTTATCGGTTCGGCACTCGTTATTGGTGCAGCATGTGCATTCAACAATCTGTATGACCGCGACATTGATTCCGTCATGGAACGTACGAAAAATCGCCCTACCGTAACAGGTGCGATTAAGCCAGCAACGGTTATGTGGCTGGCCATTATTATGACGATCGTCGGACTAGGAGCACTTTATTTTGCATCTCCTCTGTCCTCATTAATGGGCTTTTTAGGAATGTTCTTCTATGTGGTCCCATACACAATGTGGACAAAACGTCGCACGATCTACAACACAGAAGTCGGCAGTATCTCTGGGGCCATTCCAACATTAATTGGTTGGACAGCTATTAAACCAGACCTTAGCCATCCGGCAATTTGGGGATTATTCTTCATTATGCTCATTTGGCAAATGCCTCACTTCTATGCTATTGCACTACGTAAATATGATGAGTACAAAGCAGCAAACGTACCAATGCTACCAGTTGTTAAAGGCATGAAGCGAACATACCTGCAAACAAATATTTATCTTGTACTATTGATTGCATCAAGCTTCTTAATGGCTCCACTAAGTTGGGGATTAACAATTGTTGCGCTGATCTTAGGTGTTATTTGGTTAATACTAAGCTTACGTATTTACAATAAAGCCGATACAAAAAAATGGGCAAAAACATTATTTATTTTCTCACTCATTCACATGACCGCGCTATTCTCAACGGTTATCGTGTACTCATTGATTGGAATGTTTTTATAAGATAACAAAACCCCGCTTGGAGGCGATCCGAGCGGGGTTTTTTATGTAGTGTTCCCTGAGTTAATCAATAGAGTAGATCTTTAGGACCTCGTATTGATTTGGAGTTCCCTTTTCCCATAAAATCTTCATAAGTTTAAAAAAGATACAGCTTTAGTAATGATTCTTTAAAAACTCTACAATATCATGGTTAATCTTTACTAGATTTTCTTCAGATGGGAAATGTCCCATATCATAAGTCTTAAATGCGATTAAATTTGGAATGATTTCTCTAGCAACTTTATTTAATTTACTTTCAGGAAAAAAGATGTCTTTTCTTCCTGCCAAGATCAAAGTGGGTGCGCTATAATGTGATAATTCTTCCTTCGTAGTTAATTTAGGCATTTCTTGTTCAAGTCGAATATATTTAAATACATCTCCAATAATTTTTTTATCCATTTTTCTCATACCATTATCTGACATCGTAGCCGTTATTTCATTGAGATATTTTTGTGATGAAGTAGCTTTAAATAAGACTAAGGGAAGTAAGATATCTTTAACCATTCTCACCTTAGATCCTAATCTTATTCCTGCTGGTGATACCAAGACAGAGCAGTCAATTTTGTCGGGCATAAATGTGGCTAATCTTAAAATAATACCTGCACCATAGGACGGACCAACAAATGCACTACTATTTATAGTAAAGTAATCCATTAGTTCCTTTATCCACTGCGCAAAACTATCGTCCTTCGCTGACATTCTATTTTCATCGCTGTATCCTGGGTGACCAATTGTATCTGGTGCATAAACTCTGTATTGATCTACGAGTGGTAAAAACCAAGACAGCGTCATTGGATTTATACAATTACCACCCTGAAATATAAAAATGGGTTTTCCTTCTGGTGGTCCTGCTACAAGAATATGTGTTTTACCATAACTTGTATCAACATAGATCTGCTCGATATCAAAATCAAACGACTTTAGATAATTATCGTAATGTTGCGTAATAAGTCTTTTCCCTTCACTTTTATAAATGGTTTCTTTCCCCAAAAAACATCCCTCCCCTATGCTGATAGAAATAAAGATTTATAAGCCGGTTATGACTAACTTTCGAACTCTCCTTCAATACGATTTGTAGCAACACGCTTTCGTTCTTTTTGTTAGATTACAGAACAACCGTTCATTTTCATTCAACTACCATCCGAATTGTTGATCATAGATTTTTACAAAAGGAATCAAAAAAAAGATATCGAATGTATTAGTAAAAGGAGCGTGACCTACGTGAAAGATCTATTGTCAGATCAGCTTTTAGCAAACGCGAACGATCGAAGTTGGTATGAGCCCTTTTCTGTGGCCGTTGCACAACTTTCAGAAGAACAAGCTCACTGGAAACCAACTCATGAAGTAAACAGCATTGCTGAAATTGTGCAGCATTTGCTGTACTGGAATAAAACATGGCAAATGAGATATATGGCGAACGATATTCATGCTGTTCCGTCTATTGGAGACAACAATAAAAGCTTTGAGCTAGGAGATGCCCTACCCTTTAAGGAAATGAAGGCCACCTTGCTTTCTACTCTTCTAAATTGGCAGGAGCTTATGACAGAGTCGCAGCTTCAAGATAGTGTTCAAGGGTTTTCAGAGGATGTCCACTGGTGGCAGGTAATAGGAAATGTAACGACACACAATGCTTATCACGTTGGACAGATTATCGTGTTAAGAAAACTTCAAGGATCTTGGCATTCTCATCACGTGTGGTAATGCTAGTACGATTTAATAAACAAACATCTGGTTAGTTTTTGGTCAAAAATAGGGCAGCGTTCAATTTAGACGTTCCCCTATTTTCTATTAATCTCCTTGCAGCTGCTTACCAGTGTGCCTGAAGCTTATTGCCATTTGGATCATAAAAGTGAAAAAAGGCATGGCCATTGTCTTTTTTTATCCCCTCAACCTTCACTTCATTGTCAAGTAAGTGTTGATGAAATTGGGATAGTTCTGGACTAGTGAATCCAATGCTGAATTCTGGTTGATGATTGATTGTAAAATGGGAAAATGTTTTATCTTCGGTCGGAACTAAGATCAGTAGAAAGGGACCTTCATTTACTTTTAAAATTGCCATTTCCTCTGTATTGTTCACTAACTGAAGCCCCAATACATCTGTATACCATCGTGCAGACCGCTCCAAATCTTTTACAGGAATTCGAATATAATGTACTTGATCAATAAATGATTTACTCATTGCCTTCTCTCCTTTTAATTCGTCCTCTATGTAGAATAGTTCTTTTAAATTCATACTTTTCCTTCTCACTATTGAATGAACCCGCCTATCGTTGGAACGATCAACTTTATTTGTCATAATGGGTGTTAGCTGAGAAAGAACACCGTCTCAAACCATTATGATGTCCTTCTTCCTCCAAAAATTCGCGCTATTTACTGAGAAAACACGCATGCTTTAAACAGACTATTGTCGCATTGTTGAGCTCCCAACTATTTGTCCCTACACTTTATATCCCTGCATTCTCTTCCTATTATCATTTCCGATTAAAAATAGTGGAGAATCGATTTGTATTTTGAGTCTTTAAACCTATTACTTTATTCATCCATTTTACTATAATAATGGAGTGAATGTTAAAAAATGAAAAAATCATACATATTTACAGGAGGAAAGAAACAGAATGAGCAAACGTGGGAAAATAGGGAGGGTACCCTTATATGCAGTTTTAATTTTAGGAGTTGGGATGTTGATTTATCGAACGGATGCAATGCCATTTAGTTATCATCATTCCAAATACAATGGTGAATTTCCAATTCCCAATCATGCAAAGGACCACGGGGTAAATAAAAAGAGAAATGTCGAACAATATGTGTGGGGATCTGATCATATGGATGAATACAAAATTCCTCTTCGTTACCAATTGGCGATTACATTAGCAGGATGGAAAAGGCTAGATATATCACCGGATGGAGAGAATACTCCTTTGTTTGAGAAAGATGGCAAACGTGTCTATCTTGACAGCTATAGTGACAGTCTAAAAGGTGAACGTTATATTACGATTTATGCAGAAAATTGACATAAAGTAGAAAAAAGAGAATAAGTGTAACGTGTCCAGAAAAAGAATGGTTTTTTTGACTAATTTAACTTAAGGATCTTACGTACTCCATTAAGCTTTCTTATATCTAATCATAGCTATTTAGGGAAACGCCTGTAATCAAAGACGTTTCCCTTTTCATGCATTTTCTTTACTGTGAGCTGTCTTGACTACTCGTTAATCGCGCTTCTAACTTCTCCTTCACGCCTTCCCAGTCACTATTAATAATGCTAAAAAATACAGAGTCACGATACGTACCATCTTTACGAATCATATGATTACGTAGGACGCCTTCTTTGATCCCGCCAATTTTCTCAATCGCTTTTTGTGACCGAATGTTTTGGTTATCTGTTTTAAACTGTACTCGGATGAGGCCCAGCGTCTCAAAACAGTAGCGTAAGAGAAGGTATTTACATTCAGTATTAAAATCTGTTCCCCATACAGATGGGTTGTACCATGTCCAGCCGATTTCTAGACTTTTAGTCGCCTCTGAAAGTGCTAAAAACCTCGTTGAGCCAACTACTTTATTCGTTTCACGATCCAAAATAACAAAAGGCATTTCCTCACGATTTGCTTTCTTCAAAAGCGCCTCCTCAACCAATGTCGCCATTTCCTCTACCGTATGTATGTCTTTTGATAAATGACTCCAAACCTGTAGGTCCTTCCCTGCCTCATACAATCCTTGTATATGTTCACGCTCCATCGGAACAATCCGAGCTCGTTTTCCTACTAGTTCAGTAAACATTCCTTTCACTCCTTTTTAATAAACAATCATCGTAATGAAATTTTACATTTTTTTCAAATTGCAGACAATCTCTATTTTTGTTGAAGGTGAGCAGATAAAAATATTTTAAGGTTTTCTTCAGATACAGGCTCGTATAAAACGTACTCGTTTGCGCGTTAATAGGTGAAGCCTCTCCATACGAGGCTTCACCTATTAGGCTTTATCACCGTATACCACACGGCAAGTAGTAAGATAGATTGTCCGTAATTTGATTACCGACGCGAAACCCAAAGGCACTTGGCCGTCCACTCAGTAAAAATGTTCCTGTCATTAAGTGTCCTTCCTGAACCCCCTTTTCGCTCTGGAACGCTACCTTTGGCAGGTCCACGTACTGCTGGTAGATGGACACATATTGAGTATAGCTTTTATGGGGATCTTGCATCGCAAGTTCTCCGTCCTCATCATAAATCTCAACGGTGTCCCCTTCCCTGCCAAACACGGGCTTCTTCACGTATTTCATGCGGTTCTCCAAAAATGGATCTGCTTGAAAGTAAGTTGCAAGAAAGTGCAGATTAATCCACGTATGTTCTTCTTCTGTGAAAAACGGACTTCGCTCCTCATGAAGAGACCAGATGATGGCCATTAGCGCTTTGTTTTGAAGAAGAAACGCACTTGGTGGGTTAATGATTCGTAGTTTATTCTTAACGACAAGTTCGAGTAAGTACTGTCCAATAGGCTCGCCTGTATCTGGATCTTCATCTACAACAAGCGATTCGATTGGGCTCGTTTGTCGATATAATACATCGATCTTCTCCCCGTCGCCATCAAACAATCCCTTGCCGCGTATGATAGTCAACTGCTCTAAAGGAACATATTTAGATGGGATCCCCGAAAGCTCTTGAAGATAATGCAGCGTATAGCGATCTTCTACATGCTGGGCATGAGAAGTAAACACAAGGTAAGGCATCTCGTTCTTATTTACTTTACGACATTCACTTGTAATCGCATCTTGTAAAATGGCTTGTAGCTGAAGTTCCGCCCCTTCATTTGGATTATCATAGCCAAACTCTTCGCAAACTTTCCCGTTAACATGAAAAAGTTCTTTAATAAACGTCGGCGTGTCACTGTTGAATTCTAGTAGCTTCTCTACGCCATTTACCTCCACAGAATCAAAGCGCCCAATAATTGTTGCGTTTCTCATCGTATGCAGGCGAAGAAACGCAATGGTTTCTTTCGGGTACCCAATTTCCTCCAGCCACTCATCCTTTACCTGTTCCGAGCGAAGCAGAGCTCCTGCCTTAAAAAAGATTTGTCCGCACCGATAAGCAAAGGTATGCTTTTGTCGCCTTTCCTCCTCTGTTACTTCTCGAATATCAAATAAACTATATTCCTGTCCATAGAGGTCAGCCCAATAATCTGGAATATTTTCATAAAAGTTGTGTCGTGTTTCTGAAAAATGATGTGTCAATTTCCCCACCCTCTTTCGTTTTGATCTATAATAGGGACTGAGTCATTCTATAGTCGTCAAAACCCTATTCGTAGGAGGCATAACATGAAAAAATTAGTGTACTACATTGATCGAGGAAATGAAAACTATGAACGCTTTTATGAATACGCAGCTTCAAACGTTGACTCTGATGAGTTATATGCAAGACAGCTATGTACATATCTTATAAAAGATGAAACCGAATATCAGCTTTTATACAACGAAATGGCAGCTGATGAAGAGTTTCTTATTTTGCAAGAGCTTCGCCCAAATAAACGCAACATCGATGAAAAAAGCTATCTTTATGGATTTAACGGTATTCCAATTGAATTTCGAACGATTGATTCATTGAATCAGCATACGCTTCTTACGGCTACTTCGGTTCGTGATCACTGGTCAGCGATTCGTTATTTGTTAAAAGATTACGTTCAAGTTCCTGATCACGGTTTGTATGAAGTTACGTCTACTGAGTTAGATGAAGACCGTGGATGCTATGTTATTTACGTAAATGAATGAATCTCAGCATAAAGGAAAAGCAGAGTGAACATTGTGTCCTCTGCTTTTCCCTTCTCTATTAATACGTTAAACACTGAGCGATGACCCAGCCAACTGACAGGGAAACAAGCAATAATAAAATCCCTACTGCCGTGTTGTTTTCTTCCACCGCTTTTTTAATACTAAAGCGAATCGTTACAAGTTCAATCAGAATATATAAAACGATCTGCGTAATGATCCCTACAAATCCCCATATAACCATGTCCATGAGATCAATGGAATGTGCAATGGATGAGCCCAATACAAAAGCCAATCCCAAGAGCTTTCCGCCCATGACCATTGCGGCCGTTTGATTCCCTTTTCCAATAAGCGCTAATTCTTTTGTGCGCGTGCTCACCTCGAATAATACAAATCCAATAATGAGCATAAGACAAGCAAGCCCAGCGTATGCCAAGTAGTTTAAAAATAAATCCAAAATAACGACACTCTCCTTTTTAACTTATCCTCCAAATACAGATCGACTTCCACTTCCGAACCCACTGCTTTTTTTATACGATTTAAAGCTAGAGCTTTTATGTAGACTACTGCGCGTTTTATAGTACGTTCCATTATGATAATAGCTTCCGTGGTGCCCAGAGCTGTCATCATCACACTCCCATACTTGATCCTTTGAGTCATAGTCCCAGTCTTTGCATTCTGGATCTGATGGTGGGCTCCCTGCTGCGGATGATGATGAACATCCTGTGAGTGCTACAACAAGTGCAGCAGCAGACACTCCTGATAAAGCTTTACTAGACGTTTTCACCGACGTTTCCCCTTTCCCTTTCTTACTTAGTCTTTTTCCATTTTATAACCTATTCTTGATTTTCTTGGAACATCACGAAAATTATTTTATCACAGCTCTGTTTCTGGAAAGATGAGAACATTTTCCTGTTTTGATTCAGAAAATAATGGAAAATGGTACGTTGATTATTGTAAAAAGAGAACAATTGTTCTATAATGGATACAAGAAAATAATTCCAGGAGATGTTTATATGTATTTAGCAAAATACGATATAGAATTTAAATCATTCATTGATGCTTACACGTTATCAGAGGAACAGCTTCAGTTCACCGGAACGCCGAGAGATGCCATTCAGTTGTCTGCTACAGATCGTGATCGACACTCTATTTTAGCAATCGAAGACGACCGGCTTGTCACCTTTTTTGTCCTTCACGAACAAGAAGGTCCAAAGCCTTATTCACAAAATCCTTATGCGCTACTAGTACGCGCTTTTTCAACAGACTATCATCACCAAGGAAAAGGATATGCCAAGCAAAGCCTACTCTTGCTTCCTTCTTTTGTTCAAGAGCACTTTCCTCATATAAATGAAATTGTACTAGCCGTTAATGTTCGAAACACGGCTGCTCAACACCTCTACAAGGCATGTGGTTTTCTTGATGAAGGGGTTCGCACGATGGGGAAAAAGGGAGAGCTTGTTGTGATGAGCTATTACCTAGAGGTACTGGTGTAAGAGAGTAATAGATTAAAAATGAAGGAGGATTTTTCTATGTCAATTTACTATAAAGTAATCGGAGAAGGCTATCCCGTTGTCATGTTACACGGGTGGAGCCTTGATCATCATATCATGCTACATACGCTAGAGCCTTTATTCGAGAACCGTATCGGATGGAAGCGTATCTATATTGATTTACCAGGAATGGGACAATCAGCATCCTCACCTTCCATTCAAAATTCAGATCAGATGCTAGAAGCTGTATTGAACCTGTTAGATGAGATCATACCTAACGAACCTTTTATTGTTTGTGGATATTCGTATGGAGGATATATGGCTAGAGGAATTATTCACGCTCGCCCAAATCAAGTTCACGGTGCATTTCTTTTAGCACCAATGGTCGTTCCAACTTTTAATGAGCGTATCTTACCTGACCATTCTGTGTTAAGACGTGATAAAAATCTATTAGCCCGTTTATCACCGGAAGAAGCCACAGAATTCGGCTCAATGGGAGTTTCACAAGGAGAACATGAATGGGAAAGATTTCAACATGACGTTTTAATTCCTGCAAAAAAAGCAGATGAGGCGTTTTTGACTCATATTCAGGAAAATGGGTACGGTTTTAGTTTTGATATATCCACTACTCTCCATTATCCCGCCCTCATCATTACAGGTCGTCAGGATCATATCGTTGGTTATCAAGACACATGGCAACTAATTGAGGAATACCCAAGAGCTACTTTTACTGTGCTTGATATAGCAGGCCATAATCTACAGTATGAGCAAATAAATGTAATTAACGCACTTGTTCATGAATGGCTGAATCGTCTTGAAGAAGAGGTTACGTTAACTAAATAATGTGCAATTATAGTCTTATTTTGTTTGTGGCATACGTTAGACATAAAAAATTACAAGCATTCGTCATACTACAGACCATGCTTGTGATTTTAGCCACTTTTTATTCCCAAGAGCAGCTTAAACTCCCGCCGTTTTTTCCGTGTATATTTAAGTCCTTCTCTACTATCTAGAATACCTACGTGCTGTCCAATCCATATTCGCACGTAGATAGATTGTAGTTTAATAGGGCCGATAACGCCTTTTTCCTCAAACTCCGTTCCGTCCTGCAGTTCCGTTTCCGTTCGAACCAGCCACGTATTCCCAATTCCGAATTCGATAAATTTCATCATTGACCCCCTGTATTAGCAGTTCTACTTGTTTCATAAGTTACTTTTGTATAAAAGCTGTTCTAAAATCTGCTGATTGAAGTGACCATCCACAGCTGTCGGCAGATCACGATCAACCCTATCAGTTGTTATGTAGATGTACGTTTTATCAATAAGAGCATATAGCGCTGGATAGTAAGCCTTTTGTTCAGGGGATAGATGGTATGGAACAGGAGATAATTCAAGATTGAGTTCCTCAAAAGCTTGTGTTGACTCTCCTAAAAGAATTCGCTGATCGTTTTCTATCACTAAGGTTCCTTTTGTCCCAAATACCTTTAGCATAGAGTCAAATTCGTGATGAATGCCTGAGAGAAGCTGAAGTGAAAAGGAAATGTGATAATTAATTAATCCATGAATGAAGAAGGCATCGTCAGCATCACGTCTTTCTCCCCCACCGTTTTGTATGTGTGTATGCAACATGCCTTGAACGTACGTTATTTCCTGAGATGTCATCCATCGTACATTATCAATCATATGAGTACCTAATGCACCAAGCATTCCCCCAAACTTTTCTTTTTTCCCCATCCATCCTAGTGCTTCATTTGTTAATGTCTCATACCTTGCGCTAGATATGTGGTGTTCAATATGCAGAATGTCTCCAATCTTTTGCTTGTCTAAGAGTTCTTTTGCACGTTGTCTAATAGGAAAGTATCGCCATTCAAAGTCGACAACTACTTTCACGTCATATTGCTTTGCCATGTTTACAATTTCCAAAGACTGTTCTTGATTCATCATAAATGGCTTCTCACACACAATATGAATGCCTTTTTGAATAGCATATTTTACAATAGAATAGTGATGAAGAGCAATCGTACTAACGAACAAAATCTGCAATTGCTCGTTATCTATCATCTTTTTCCAATCCTTGTAGTGATTAATGCCTTGCTGTAATGTTTCATGCAAGCAATGCCTACTCATTGTACATACTGAGACAACGTCCATATGAGGGTGTGTTTGAATAATAGGATATTGCACTCTCAATCCAAACCCACCTCCAATAATTCCAACTCGCATCTCTGATCTCCTTTCCCTTACCTAATCACTTGTTTTCAACCAGCTACTTATGTGAAATTATACCAAAAAATACCTTTTATATGATAAGATAAAAAAGCTTCGTTTTGATGTATCAATGGAGCTATCATTCTTTTATTCACTCATCATTTTTAAAAGGCGGATGTACATAATGACAAAAACAATTATTTTTATTGGCCCAATTTGTTCTGGAAAGACAACAGTTGCAGCGCTGCTAGCAAAGAAGCTTGATATGCCTCAGTGCTCAATTGATGATGTGAGGTTCACGTACTATAAAGACAACGGATTTTCCGAAGATACGCAGCGTGAAATTCGTGAGCAAGAGGGATTTAACGGTGTGTATAGCTACTGGAAACCGTTTGAGGCGGATGCAGCGGTGCGCATTGTAAGAGAATATCAACATCACATCATCGATTTTGGAGGCGGACATTCTGTATATGAAGATCCCCTGCTTTTTAAGAAAGTAACTACAGCACTAGACGCCGAGCCTTATATCTTTCTCCTGCTACCAAGTGCAGATCAGAAAGAAAGTGTTCAAGTATTAAATGAGCGTTTGCTAGAAGTAACAACAGATCCACAAGTACATGCTATTAACGAGCACTTTGTTACTCACCCATCAAATGAGCGATTAGCTAAATACATCATCTATACAAATGGTAAAACACCTGGTGAAACGGCAGAGGAGATCGCAAAGATTGTCAATAACTAAACGGGTGGGAGGATCTACGCTGATCCTCCCACCCGTTTACCGATTAGCTGATTTTTAGAATAATAGACTTTTGAATTAGTAATTCCCTACTTGCTTCTAACTCTTCTGAATAAAGTCAAGCGCTTCTAATAATAAATCCGGAAAATCAGGAGGAAAGAAGTGACTCACGTGAAGAACGATCCTTAAAGACAGTTTCTTTAAGGGAAAGGGATGTTATACTCGTTGACTACTTTTTTAAATATTTTGTTCAAGTCATCATTTTTTATTCCGTTTTCAGAGGTCTCAAATTCTAGACTGCATTCCTTTAGACGAACCTCAATACCTGTATACAAAATCTCATAAGCATGTTCATTATTAGGTGTTGAGAATTATGTAGAACCAGTACCCATTGTTCTAACACATGTCTTGTTAATTTTTGTTCTTCTGCCATCTGAATGGACGTAAAAGTATTTGTCATTAACTGTTCCGTACTCCATATCTGGTGCCGAGGTCGCATAATATCCTTCATGATTAATATCGAAAACAGAGTAGTCCTTTTCTTTCTCTAGAGAAGGAGCTCCTTCAACATTAAAAAATACATACACATTTCCCTCATAACCTTTGGGGAGTAAATAAATATTATTCGTTTTATCGTTACTGCCAGAACAACCGCTTGATACAAACAAAGCTATTAATAATATAAGAATACACTTAAAATAGGTATACATTCCTTCTCCTTTTTGTAAGACATATTGTGTATGTAGTCGATTAAAATAAAGGAAGTTTCTTGAAATTAAATGAAAACATCTACAAAGAGAAAATAAGGGTTGAGGCACAACAAAGGCGCTAAGAACTGGTTAGATGTACACTAGGAAAACCAAACCCTTTAAAAGTCCATCTCTTAAAGGAGAGGACGAACTTATAAGCTCACAAACCAAATTTATTACGAGAGCGATTTATTTATAATGTGTTTCAATTTTCCTGTTCAAGGCATTGTGCATGTAGTCAAACTGATAATGAACAACCAGTCGATTCGCTTCTTTCCACTCCAATTTGTATGCACCTTCTGAGAATGGTTTGTAGCCGTTGTTTGTTTGGGAGTTTGCCAAATGAACCATATACATTTTTGATTCCGACAATTGGTATAGGGAACCGTATCCCCTTTCAACCATTACAAAGTTTTTTTGATTATTAGGAGAGGAAAAAAATGTGTAGTCTGTCTCTATGAGAGAAGTAAAAAGAAATGACAGTAGAATGAAAAAGGCTCCTACCACAATAACCAATCCTTTTAATACTTTGCCTTTCATTAAATAAGTTAAGGAGATTACCGCTGTTAGTATAAGCAAATTAAGTAATGTCTGATTACTAATTCCTCTAGGTGGTGTTCCTAATAGTATATACACGCCATTAAATTGCAATAGTAGCAATAAAAAAAGTAAGATTATACTTAGTGTAAAAAGAATAAGAGCTATCTTTGAAAATGTTTTTTTGCGCCTTTTATCCAACGGTTATCACCACCTTTAAATACGCTAAAAATTTCTTTTTGCTGTTCCGCAAAGCTTGTTTCTGACACTCTATTCACCCTCCTAAAGCCCTTTCGAAATGGTCCGAAATATTGTACATATTATCTTAAAATCATCGTATTCTATTGGTCTACACCTCTAAAGCAATTCCATTCCTACTGCTTCTACTCACCTCGTTTCTCTCCTACTACTGTAAACGTATTGAGCGGCTTCACCCCGTGCATGTTTACCGCTTCTCTAAGCACGTATACCTGAGATCGTAAAAGCTCCATAAATTTAGCTGGCAGATGTGAGAGGGCGTTTAGCTCCGAGTCGTACTCTGACAAAACGTAATGAACTTCCCACTCTCCGTCTTGTAAATCAGGCGACGAAATGCTTTCTGCACCATGCACTGTCCATCCAGCTTTTTTCATCGTTTCTTCTATATCTGCTCTGGTGAAGAGCGTTCGTACATTTGAAAAGCTATTCTCTTTAAACGCCTCATACTGTGCCTGAATGTGCACGGCTAAAAAATGAGCGAGCTGTTCTGTACTCGTTGTTCGTATATCCCATTCCGCTACGTATAACTTCTTCCCCCACGTTCGGACTTTTTGAAGGACGCGCAGTAATTGATCAGGAGACTGAAAGTACCACGAGCAATGTGATAAGACCACAGCATCAAATTCGTTTTCAGCAAAGTAGACTTCCTCTGATAGAATATCCGTTTCAAATGAAACGTGAATTTGCTTGCCGAGCGGAGAATTTTTCAAATATGCCATAGAATCACCCACTGTAATCGGGCTGCCATAGTCAGGAGATGCGATATCGACACCGTGCACAAGCCCCCCTCCACCTACTAAATGCGCTAGTACAGCGGTCGTATCTCCTTGACCACATCCTACTTCTAGTAACCGGTCACCTTTTTTAATTCCCCACGCCCCCGCTAGCTTCAGTCGATGATTGGTTTGAATGATCTGAATCTCTCGGTGTGTGTGACTAACTGCCATGCAGTTAACAATAGACTGTAAGATTGATTCTTTTATAATGGTCACCCTCTTTTCAAATGATTCTCTCTTAATTCGCTTAGCGGTTCCTAAAATCCTTGATAAAAGAGGAAATAGCTAGAATATTGTCGAAGGTAGGAAAAATAATAGAGTTCAGTCAAGAGAACGTTGTTTTTGGGGGACTACTCGTACGATTCCTTTCTACATTATGTTCCACGTGGTTTACTAAAAAACAGCTACATATCAATCACCTTCTATCCACCTATAAGGAGCTGCTGAAATGATAAAAAGACTAGGATGTTTTCACGCACATCATTCGAATATAGCGGTAATTGACAATGCATTAACAGACCTAGAAATAGAACTGATTCATTTCGTTGATCCAGGTCTTGATCGGATCAAAAATGATCTTCACACAACGGTAGACGTTGTTCAGTCTCGAGTTAATGCAACGCTCGACTGGATTGCTTCCGTGCACGTGGATGCTATTTTAATCACGTGCACGTTTTTTACAGCCCACTTAGACGATCAACTGGAGTATCCTGTTCCGATTATCAAAATAGACGAGCCGTTGTTTCAATGGATTAGTAACAATCATCACTCACATTTGCTCTTGTTCACAAATCCAAATACGATTGATGGAACGATAAAAGGATTAGAGAATTATGCAAAGGAACATCGGCAAACGATCGATGTACAGCCCTACCTCATTCCAAACGCATTTGAACTACTCATGAATGAAAAAAAATCTGACTATGAGAGAACGATTTTTAATGCCATGCAAGAATCAATTAAAAATTATCCTGATAAAATTATTTCCGCCGCGCAGCTGTCGATGAGTTCGGTTGCCGAGTCTCATACAGAGAAGCGGATCATGAATCACTATAAGCTATTAGCTCCTTACATAAAAAAGGTGTTGTCTCATCTCTAAATATAAATCATTCCCCTTCTCATTCACACATAATAAATGACTCATTTTATCCCATTGGCTACAATGAGTCATAAAATTTATGAGCGTTATATAGAGAGTAAATGATCTTTTTGATTGGCTAGAAATAATTATTCAAAAATAACAAATAACATCTATAACAACCATCTTGGTAGAAACATAAGGATAAAAATATTTCCAAAATACCCCTTGACATTTGTAAAAAATATACACTATAATCGCAACTATCAACTACAAAAGCACGGCTGGCGTTGACAAGGACACGAATTATTTTTGTCTTTCTTCTCAGAGAACAGGGTCACTGGCTGAGAGCCCTGAAGAAAGGAAAATAATTTACCACCTTTGAGCTGTTGGGGGGAAATGCGTCATGCAGATTAACTTCAACCGGGAAATCCGTTATCTTTTTAGAGCGCAGGCATTTTTCGCCTGCGGAATTCAGGGTGGTACCACGACCGCACTCGTCCCTTTCATAGAGACGAGTGCGGTTTTTTTTGCATTTTGTAGTCAACATTTGAATAATAGCATTGAAAAGGACACGAATTACGCTTTCCTTTCTTTCCAGAGAACGGGGTCATTGGCTGAGAGCCCTGAAGAAAGCAGCGTCATTTACCACCTTTGAGCTGTTGAGGGGAAATGCGTCATGCAGATTAACTTCGACCGGGAAATCCGTTATCGTTCTAGAGCGCAGGTGCTTTTTGCCTGCGGAACTTTAGGGTGGTACCACGACCGCACTCGTCCCTGTCATAGAGATGAGTGCGGTTTTTTATTTGCACATTTTAAAATTTTAGGAGGAATGAACATGTCAAATCACGTAGAAGCAGAAAAACGCAATCACAGAAAATTAGGTCAGGAGCTAGAGCTTTTTGCATCAATGGAAGAAGCACCGGGAATGCCGTTCTTTTTACCAAACGGAATGATTCTTCGCAACGAACTCGAAAATTACTGGAAACAGCAGCACCAAAAAGCAGGCTACCAGGAAATTAAGACGCCAATTATGATGAAACAGGAGCTTTGGGAGCAGTCAGGTCACTGGGATCACTATCATGAAAATATGTACTTCTCAAACGTAGATGAACAAAATTATGCCATTAAACCGATGAACTGTCCCGGCGCCATTTTAGTATTTAACCATAAGCGAAGAAGCTATCGCGAGCTTCCTGTTCGCTATGCAGAACTTGGCCTTGTCCATCGTCATGAACTGTCTGGATCGTTAAACGGATTACTACGCGTACGCTCTTTTACACAAGATGATGCCCACATCTTTGCACAGATGCACCAAGTAAAAGAGGAAATTAGCAGCGTATTGTCAATGATCGATCAATTTTATGCGCATTTTGGTTTCAAATACAAAGTTGAGCTTTCCACTCGTCCAGAAAACTTTATGGGAGCTGTGGAAATATGGGATAAAGCCGAGGCCGCGCTACAATCTGTGCTTGATGAAAAGGGCTTGGATTATCAAGTTAACGAAGGCGATGGCGCGTTTTACGGACCTAAAATTGACTTTCATCTTTTAGATTCTCTAGGGCGTAGCTGGCAGTGCGGAACTGTGCAGCTTGATTTTCAAATGCCAGAGAAATTCGGTTGCACATATATTGGAGAAGACAATCAGCCTCATCACCCCGTTATGATTCACCGTGCGATTTACGGCGCCGTTGAACGCTTTATGGCGATCTTAATTGAGCATTATGCAGGTGAATTTCCGCTATGGCTTGCTCCTGTGCAGCTAAAGCTCTTGCCTATTGCAGATGCACACGTAGCTTACGCCTACGAAGTGAAGGAGAAGCTTTTAGCGTACGGATACCGCGTGGAAGTTGATGAGAGACGCGAGAAAGTCGGCTTAAAAATTCGCGAAGCTGAAATGCAAAAGGTGCCGTACATGGCGGTAATTGGCGATCAAGAAATAGTGAAAGGAAGTGTCGCCCTTCGTAAGCATAAAGAAGGAAATGTGGGCATCGCGAGCATCGATGAGCTTATTAAACGATTTGCTGAAGAGGTATGAGCATGCGAAAGTATTCGTAAAGGATGCTTTCCCCCTTTTTTAATCCATTTTTAATCGTTTATCCGTATCCTGAAGAATATCGTTCTAGACGGCATTTGAACTGGGTAAAATGCTTGAAAGATGGTAAAATTAGTATAGCGAGTTTGTACAAGCACCCGCTTCTTACATATGATTTTGTCTTCAGGAGGTGAAGCGATGAACGAAATTGTACATTTATTAAATCAATACGGGTACATCGTGTTGTTTATTTCGTTAATGCTTGAGCTAATTATTGTCCCAATCCCAAACGAAGCGCTAATGAGTTATGTTGGTGTTCTTTGTTATCAGGGGGATTTGAACATTTATTTATCCATTTTGTCCGCAGGACTTGGTGGAGTTGCCGGAGTAAGCGTATCTTATTGGATTGGCTATAAGCTTGGCGCGCCGTTCTTCCGTAAATACGGTCATTATGTGCATATGGGACCAGATAAACTTGAAAAAATGGAAAAATGGTATGAAAAATACGGGCGTGTATTGGTGATGTTTTCGTATTTCATTCCAGGTGTGAGGCACGTGGCGAGCATTTTTTCCGGTGTCATTCATCTTCCTTTTCGAATTTTTTCGATCTTTGCTTACATAGGCGTTTTTATTTGGGTCGGCACGTTCATGATGCTAGGAAATATTTTAGGCCCAAAATGGCATGAATACGAAGGCGAAATCAAAAAATGGCTTGTTGTCGCAAGTATTATTGTAGCAATTGTAGGGATTCTGTATTTCGTCATTAAAACGAACTTATCCTTTATTAAAGAATCAGCGGTGCTGTTATTTGAGTATATTTTCCAACGCTACCATAGCTTGTTGAAGATTAAGTTCATCGTTCTGAGTTTTCTGCTTTTGTTTATTGCGTTTATTACCTTAATGGTCATCGCACTTGAGAACTTGATTAGCAATGAATTTGGTAACTTTGATGCGATTATAGGAGCTATTATTTTATCTGTATTTGGAGGAAAATATGTTACGTTGATGCAAGTTATGTCGAATCTCTCGTCTTGGTGGGTGCTAGGAATTGCATCGTTCATTACGCTTGTGCTTATTTTCTTTAATCGAAAGCACCGCTGGATGGAGATGATCTTCTTTGCTGCGACGGTTCTGCTGACTTTCCTATCCTCAACGGGTATTCATTGGCTTCTTCATTACTTCATTGATGGAAGCATGATTAGCCCTACGGTTCCAGACGTTCGTACGATGCTATTTTTATCGGTGTTCAGCTTTTTCTTTCTAATGGTTGCCCGTCATCACGGAAACGTAGCGCTCGGCGTCACGTCTTTTGTTTTGTACATCGTCGTTCTCGGCCTGTATGCGGTCAGCGGCATTTACTTATTCCGCTTCTTACCAAGCGATATCGCCATTAGCTACTTATTTAGTGCCGTACTTGTAAGCGGTGGACTGCTAGCGCTTGAGACGTTCCGCTTTTTAGCGTTAATTAAGGAGCACATGTACAAGGAAAAACAGCGTGCATAAGATAAGGAGAGACTTAGCGTCTCTCCTTTTTGTTAGGTATGTATTAATCAACAACCTTATCAATAAGCAAATTTATAGCCCACATCAGTCAAAATACCACTCACGTTTAGTAGAAAGAAGGATCGTCATTTCTCTTGATGTTTCGGTTTGCATTCCAATAAACAGGAACTAGCACATTCGCTGTCGAATTCTCTAACAATATACATAGACGATAACAGGTTCATTTTAGGTGGTGAAAATATGTCTTCGGTTTCTTTATTAGGAATAAACAGCTGGATTAATGTCGCGTCCGCCGTTCTTTTGGTCATTGGGTTTTATTTTACGCTCAGCTTTCTTCAAGCGTTAAAGGAGGAAGATGTGCGGGTGACCAAACAGCTTAAGCTTGCTGCTGTTACATGTATCGGTGCGGCGCTATTAGCTCCTGCACTGTATCAATTGTACATTTACTTCAGGGTGGTATGATGAGTCCTTCTTTACAGAAGCTCTCATCGTTTCTCCTGCTGCGTTTATCTTCGTTTTATAGTCCAAAAGCTTCTATCGCTTCGCCACTAATCATCTTCTCTAACTGCCGTGCCAAGTCATCTACTCCAGCCAGATAGGTGAAAAGGAAAAAGTGTGCACTCATCGCATATGGAGCTTCTGTATGTTTTTTGACTTTCACCTCTACGGCAATTTTTCCTACCACGTTATATTTGAAAAAGCGCATATATACATAGTGATTGAAAGTAGGTGCCTCGCCGCCAGTGATCCATACCATTTCTTCTTTTGCCATAGTGGTCGAAAAATGAATCAACTTTTGGTACAAGTCATGTAGCTCTTCGGTATCAGTGTAGATATCAAGATTAACTGCTGCGTCATGGCTTTGCAATGAGAGCGTTGCTTCAAAAAAATCATCGTCTAGCCAGTTTTTATGTAGGTGAAACGCATACTCTCTCATCCTAATTCCCCCTCAAAAAATCCACTGACCGACCGTATACAAGCCAACTAACATAATTCCAAGCAAAATTACGATAAAAAGCAGACAACCAACGCCTAGAAGCTTATCTTTTAACGTTTCTTTCCCCACATCTTCTAGTAGCTGACCTTTAACGCGCCCAGTTACTTTAGTTTCCAAGTGAATCGGCAGGTGCTCAATCACATCTCGGTCTCCTTTAAACTTAAGAGCTCTTACGATGTGATGAGTATTGTTCCCAAATGTACGCTCAAATTGGCGACAGGCCTCTGCCATTTCGGTAGTCTTTTCACTTTCCAAATACCAATAGCGTCCTGCCATTCCTGGATATTGCAGCTGATCGTAAATATCACCGAGCATTTTACGAAGCCAAAGCTCATTTGGATAAGTAGAAATGAGCCCGTGCAAGCGATCACGAGCTTTTCCTAAATCTCCTGACTTTATATCCTGCTCAATTTTAGCTAATGTTTCTGATGATACTTCACTCATGTTGTCCCTCATTTCCACTTACTTTTTGTTTCCTTCTTTAATCGTAAATCCATATAAAACAAGGCAAAAGCCAATAATCATGACCAATAGTTCAATACCAGCTAGACTCGTCGCTGAATCTGCCAAAATAAATCCCCCCATTAAAATCATGCTGATGCCAAGAAGCATCCACCGAACGGCTCTCATATGACTCCCCCTTTTGGAATATTCTTGTCCTACTAACTAACGACTTCACACTATGATAGAGCACCAAGGGTCTCTACTCGGTTTCGGCCATTGTTTTTGGCGTAATATAACGCTTTATCTGCCTCTTTAATCAGTTCATTAAGGTTCTCATGATCATAAAACTGAGCGACACCGAAGCTTGCTGTAACGGCAATAGCGGTCGTTTCGTAGTAAAATGGACGCTGTTCAAGCCGTTTACGAATTTGTTCTGCGATGTGGACGGCTTCGTGGAGCATCATATCAGGAAGCAGTGCAACAAACTCCTCCCCACCGTACCGAGAGAGAATGACGTGCTCCTCTAGTAATTTTTGTGTCGTACTCACAACGTATTTAATCGTCTCATCTCCTGCTTCATGACCATACGTGTCGTTAATCGATTTGAAATGATCAATATCAAAGATAATGAGCGATAGCGCTCGCTGATCCTCTCGATAGTTGCGTATATACGCCTCGCCTTTTTCTACTAAATATGATCGGTTAAAGCTATTTGTAAGTCCATCCTTATACGCCCGTGTTTCCAAATCTTCTCGCAACAACCGTTCACTTGTAATGTTACTAAGTAAAATCGTTCTTCCTGCTAGCACGCCGTTCTTCTTATACAGTGGATAAATATGAAAGAGGACAAATTCCGTTCCATTCTCAGTCTTCCATTCTATCTCTCTTTTTATCTCCTCATCTTTCTCATACTGCCAATCGGGAAGATCAGTCTCAATCATTTGTGCATCCCATACCTCTTCTACCCGCTGCCCAATTGAAAATCGATTTAATCCCCCGAGCATGCGGCCTGCGACTGCATTAAAGTCAACGATATGGTTGGACGGATCGAGCACAAGAACACCGTCTCGCATATGTTCAAACACATATTCTTTTGCGATCGGTGCAATGACAAGCATGTCTGAAGATAAAATGGCAATGACATACAGCGTAGATGTGATGCACATAACAGCGGGAACAGGGTCCATGTTATAAGGAGCTTGCCCCATTAAATAAAGAAACGAAGCGATCATTGGAAGCAGTGAGGCGACAATCATCGCCCCGAGCTGTAGACGATAAGATGCCTTTACATTCTTCCCGTATGCAAACAGAATGCAAATACACGCAAACAGCGAGCCGAACGTATAGCTTCCGTGAATGACATAAAAAGGCCCAATTTCAAGATCAGCTAGCACCCATGACCCAACGTTTTTTAAAATAATGGCTTTGTAAAACAAGTGATGGAAATTATTTGTTAAGATGGCTGTGACGCTGATGAGCGGAACAACAAATATCAGCACTAAATTTCGTTTTGTTAAGTAACGGTCAAATCCTAAAAACTGCATCGCGAGAACTAAGTTTAGCGGTGGAATAAATGGTAACCCTAAATACTGCAGCTTAATCATTCCATCAATTTCTGTAAACGTACTTCCTGTCAACTCTAATGCGTGGCCAAAAATGTAGATGCAAGAGGTGATGCAAATGAGAATAAATGTCGTACTCCCCGAAAACGTGCTTCGCTTTACGTACGCTAATATTCCCAGTAAAAACGTAACAACCCCTGATATACAGATAATTACCACATAATCAAATATATATAAATTCATGTCCAATCCCCAATTTCATGCGTTATCTTTTTCTATCCCTATCATACTTCATTTTCGTGAGATTTTGGAAAATTTTTCTACTGGAATGGGGTGTGTATACTCATCCATTTTTATTGTTACGCTTTCAAATTCTTCACAAACAGGACACGTTCTTTTCCTTCCCCATCGTAATTCTGATGTACAGATACCCCGTCTATATTCATGTTACCTTCTTCAACCTCAAAACCTAACTTTGTATGATAGGCAATGGACGTTTTGTTGACAGGAGACGTTATACAGCGAACAATATGTCGTCCTTCGTTTTGTATGACTTGAAAGAAATGCTCATACAGCTTGCTCCCAATACGATGTTTCCTCCAATTCGGATGAACGCCTACAAAATGAATGTACGCTTCATCAGCGTTTGATTGCGATAAGAAGCCTATGAGAAAGCCAACTACGACCTCATTCTCTTCCACAACGAAGCTCGTTTGCTGAAAGTGATCAAAAAACAATTTTGGGAGCATATCAACCATATTTCGCCCACCCCACCAATCGTTAATGAGCGGTGAAATGGTGTAGTAGTCAGTGCTTTTTACAGAACGAATTTTCAATTGCATTCTCCTCCTACTTGTATAATAAGTTCGTCGCTGTTCGCTTGTATGTATTCATATAATGATTATAAATGGAAGACGATCCTTTTCAAACCAATCTTTCAAACTATGTTACAATGAAACGAAAGGAGGAATAATATGGAATTCAAATATAAAAACCACCCTCTCTGGAAAGTAGCGGGTGGCATCTGGTTGTTTGTGTTACTAGCTGATTTGGGCGTCATGTATGTCTCATTTGGTGACAGTGCGACGAATTTCACCTGGATCTTGCCCCTTTTTTCTGTTGTAACGATGATTTTGTGTTTAATGGCCGCTTTTTTTAGCTTTCGCGTTCAGCAAACGGACTATGTACGAATAGATGATCAAATCATCTCCATTCATAAAGGTCCTGTTCGTCCTAGACAAAAGATTAAGTTGGTGGATGTGAAGGAAGGCCGTATTATGGATCAGCAAATGGTATTAATTCTAAGAAATGAACATGAAGTTTCTATTAACCTTCGGCAGCTAAGTATTACCAACAGTGAGCGATTACAGCAAGCCTTAAAGAAGTCTACGGTTATTCGCTAGACTTTTATTTTTTAAGAATACCTAGGCCAAATATAAGAAGGCCGATTAAAAAAAGAAGCGGAAATAGTAGCATCATCAGCGCTCCCCCACCGATGCCGTGATCAGAAGTGGCAGCTAGAATCATGCCGCCTGTTCCAGAAAGAAGTGGCGCAATTACAAACATCGTCATTAATCCCCAAATCACACGCTTTGTTTTTTTTGTTTTATCTTTTAATAGTGAGAAAACAAAAAAACAGACCAGTAGTAGAATAATAAACCAAACGACGGCAAACCCCACCATTTGAAGCTCCCCCTTTTTAATAGAAAAAAGCATGAGTATCTGTAGCTCATGCTTTCGTGTCGGTCATTGTACCTCTAGTAAAAGTCTATGCGTCGTTTTTATTCCTATTCCCACTATTGAGCTGTCTTTCGTATTCATCTTGTTCTTTTTTCCACCTGTAGTTATAGCCAATGGAGATAAATCCTAGCACGATTAGTGGAAACGTTATGTTAAGGGTCATCATCACATTTGTTTTTAAGTAGAATTGGTAAAAGCAAAAATCAAGGATGGCGACTAAAAAATAGACGGGAATCATGCGTTTCTTCCAAAAAAGTGAATTTTTCATACTGCACACAACCTTTTCCTATACGCTAACATGTTATCCAAACCTTAACAACCCTTGATGAATTTTACATGTTATGTTAGGGTGAAGGGGTCTGATAACCAATGAAAGGAGCTCGTCTATGCTAGTCAAAACCATCGTCGCATCCATTATTGCTGGGGTGCTTTTTGCTATTTTATCGCGCTTTTTTATGAAAACGAATAAAAATAATTATGTGCTCCAAGGGGCTTTGTTCGCGGTTATGCTATTTATTCTGTTCTCGATCATTAAACCATATAGCTAATCAGGGACTTTGCCTCCCTGATTGTTGCTATGCCACCTTAGAAAGAAATTGCTCTGCTACTTGCAGCTCCATTTTTGCGTCCCCTTTTATTTTTGCGCTGTGAGCTAAGTGCTTCATACGTTGAAAATGTGCGTTCATCTCTTCAGCATCACCTTTCATGTAGGAATTTAGCATTCGAACACGTTCCGCTTCAATAGAAGAGTCTCGCTTTAACGGCTTTTCCACCTCTCGGAAATTCTTCGCAAACATTTCGTCATTTTTTTCAATACATGCGTAATAAAAAAGAATTTGATAGACCATTTTATAACGAAATACGCTTGGGTAGCCGTGAAGGTTTTCTTCTATTCTCTTTGCGTAATTCCCGGCACGCTCTAGATCACTATTAACATAGGCACGAAACATGCGGTAATTATTCAGCGTCATTCCGTACACGTCATGATCTAAAAAATATCCACTTTCCGTAAATATGTCCTCCTCCATCGCTAGTGGATTTACACCACCACTCACTTCATACGTCATCATTACAATCTGAATTTCTGCTTTGTCTTTCGGCGACTTACGAATCAGGCTTAAAAGGTTTGCGCCATCAGACTTGAATCCGCCTGCTCGAAAAGGAAGCAAATTCGTGACGGCAGAAAAGGCACCAAAAATCGTGTTCATTAAAATAAATAAAGCAAGATAAGGCGCAGATTGCGTGATGTATGTAGAGAGAAGTAGATACGCTCCCAAAAGCGCCGCAAGCCCATTCATGACAATTCCTCCAGATAAAAAGATACCAAAGTTCATTTCTGACGCCTTTTTCTCAGTCGGAAGCATAATGCAAAAACCGCCTAAACCTTGTGCACGATTCCAGCTAAATTTGAACGTTTCTCCTTCTCGATCAACGGTGAATCCAGCTACGTTTAACGAGTGAAAGTGGAAGCGTTGAGTAAGACCTGCTAGTAAGTGACCTAGCTCGTGAACGAATATTTGAACATAATAAGAGAGCACCAAAAAGACGAGTATACTCCAAAGAGGTAAGCTCATTACCCACTCATCATTCGTATTCATTAACAATAAAACCCCAACAAACCCTAAAACTCCTCCAAGAACTAAACTAATTAAAATCGAGGAGGCGCTTTGCTTTTGTTTCTTTTTCTTCATAAAAATCTCCTTTTCTTGGGTTACTACTAGGTAATACGATTTAGTTTTAGGAAAGGTTTCAAAATGGTGGAAATTAAGCTAATTTTATGGAGAAATAGCGCATAAAAAAACAAGCGATGCGCACCGCTTGTTTTTCCCTACTTATAGATTAGACGGCTTCTGTCGTTCATCACTTGCTGAATAGACGCGGCTAACGCCCATTGCAATACTTATGAAGAAAAAGCCAACTACGTAGCCTGCTGGCTGAATATTAAATGCAAAGCATAAAATTGTAGCGCTTAATAAAACAATAAGAATGACAAGAAAAAATTTCCCCATGATGACTAATCCTCCCTATCATAATAAACTGGTTAAAAATGTATACGAATGAGGTAGTAGAAAAGTTTCATTTTTTAGTTTTGATTTCCTAAAATTGTCTAACTATGGGATGAATAATGTCTTTTTCGTATTGTTTAGCCCCTAAAATTTCCGTCATTTCACTCCATGCTGCCTTGATGTGATGCTTGGACCCTTTTTCATAAGAAACCCCATTCTTTAAAAAGAACGGGGACGATTTCTTCTATAAACACGTCAAAGAACTTTGAATTTCTTTCGCAGTATCACGACCATTTTGAATACATGCTCCAATTCCTACGCCGTAATAGGAACAGCCGGCTAACAGGATATTTGGGAAATGCATCTTCATCTCCTCCGTCAACGATTGAAGAGCTTGCTTATGATCAAGCGTATAGTTCGGCATGAGATTGTTCCAATATGTCACTTCAACCGATGCTGGACTTGTTTTAATACCGAGACTTTTCTTCACGTCGCTCAGCGCTTCTTCGATAAACGCCTCTTTTGGCAACTTAATTAAGCGCTCGTAGGCAGGGTTCGTACTTTTATAAAACAAACGCACAAGCAAGCGACGCTTTTTAGACGTATGCGTCCATTTTCTACTTGACCATGTACATGCATTACAAGAAAGATCGCTCCCATTTGATACGATAAAACCCGTTCCGTTCGCAGGAAGTTCCTCATCTGGTACGTCAAAGCCAATGTAGACGCTTGTCAGCGACGAGTTTTTCATCTGATTAAAATGTTGATCAAGTACGCTATCCTTTAAGATAGCTTGTGCGACATCATGGGGCGTTGCGAGAACCACATAATCTGCTTCCATTTTTTCATGATTGTCGAATGAAATCATATATTTCTCACCCATCTTTTGAATGGAGGTTGTCGTTGTTCGTTTTAAAATCGTCGACTCGCTGACCTTTTCTTCTAGTCGATCAATAATCGTTGATAGACCATTACGAAAGGAGAGAAACTTTTTGTTTCCAGACTTTTGAAAGCGCTCTTTGTTTGCCCCGAGCCCTTTAATGATGCTACCATATCGATTTTTATAGTCGACTAAGTAAGGAAGCGTCGTCGCAAGGGTTAGTTTATCCAAATCACCAGAGTACACGCCTGATAAGACGGGGGCAATTTGGTTTTCAACAAGCTCATCGCCAAGAAACGTTTTTAAAAACGAGCCAATTGGACTATCAACCGTGAACGCACTGTTTTCTGATTCTAAATCTTGTAGCGCTCGCTCCTTTCCTTCCTGCGAAACGAGCGTGCTGCTAAAAAGAGAGTCTACATTCGTTGGAATACCGAAAATCGTATCCTCTGGAATTTTGTGCAGTGCCCCGTGAGAATAAAGATAAGAAGACCCTGTCGCATTGTAGACGACTTCGTCCTCTAGCTGCAGATCTTTTACAAGCGGCGCAACGCTCTCATTTCGTGTGACAATGGAATCTGCTCCGGTCTCCATTAAAAAGTCATCTTGCTCCACGGTGTGAATTTTCCCACCTAAATGGTCATTTTTTTCAACTAATACAAGTTCTATATCAAGGTTTTGCTGATTTTTTAACCCTTGTAAGTCGTACATAGTCGTGAGGCCTGTGATGCCTCCTCCTATAATTACGATTCGTTTCATAATTACACGCTCCTAACACATCAAGTCTACCGTCTTTCCTCTTTCTTGCCGAACCGAAAGTATGATTCTATTTTACCAACTTTTACGGTCAATGTATCGCACGACGGGTTAAAAATCGTGACAAAAAAAGAAACAAAAAGCTTCAAATGATTCTGAAGCTTTTTGTTTCTTCTATGTATTAAATAAAGCTCTTGGTCATACAAACGTGTGGAATATCTGCTTCAATGAACGGCTCTGATATGGTTTCATAGCCAAGCTTGTGGTAAAAGCCTTCTGCCTGCGTTTGTCCGTGCAGCTTAACAGAGGTCGCTTGTCTTCTTTTAGCTAGCTCCTCTAACGCCGCAATAATGCCTTTTCCTAAACCGAATTTGCGATAAGGCTCTAATATGCAAATACGTTCAAGCTTTCCTACATCACCGATCATGCGCACACGACCTGTTCCTACCGGTTGACGATCATAGTACACTAAAATATGGTCACATGAGCCATCAAGCTGATCAAATTCATCAAACTCTTCCGCTTCTGGTACGTGCTGTTCGTCAATAAAGACGGCTTTGCGAATGGAGAAGGCATCCTTTAGTTGTTCACTTGTGTTGACTGTCACAATACTCATTGCTGTCATCCCTTCTTATGTTTTGATCATTGTAGCGAAAAAGAAGCGCGCTGTAAACAGGAAAAAAGAGTGCCAGAGGGCACTCTTTCCCGTACTTAGTCACTGATTGACTCATCGCGCGTGCTTTTTTTGTTTTTTTCGCCCTTTATGTCAAGCTTCAGTTCCTCTTCTGGAATATGATCAACCGTCAAATCACTCTCTGGATGATCTACTAATCGCTTCTTGTCTAAGTGTTCAGGGTCGTTTTTAACCTTTAGCTCTTCGTCTTTTCCGTCTACCATTTCAAGCTTGTATTGCTCCATCAGAATTCCTCCTAAGAGTAGTACGATGACTGTTCATTATGCGTGTCTGCTACTCGAAATGTGTTTACTATGTATGTAGCCCATTTAGGTGGAAGGTAAACCTCGATCAAATCGCTTGTGTAGATTCATGTTTCTTATGTATTACTCTTGAATCCAAATCGTTTTCGTATACCCAATCTGAAAGCCCATACGTTCCATATTGGCATGACTTACTGAACCAAACCTTGCCTGGCTAACAGCTAAATAACACTCTTGATTAAGCGATTCTGCTAATCGCTTTTGTATTAGGGCCGTTTGCACACCTTTTCTGCGCTGTTCAGGAATTGTTGCAGCAGCAGCCATCGTCGCCATTCCATCTTTCAAAAATAAGACGCCAATTCCCGCTGGTTCCCCGTTTGCTTCTGCAACATAAAACGACCATCCTTCTTTTCCAAATAGGATTTGATTGTTTGAAGCTACCCCATTTGCTAAAAAAGGCGGCATTGAAAATCCTTTTGTATACAATTCACCAAATAGAGAAAATTCATCTTCTCTTAATTCTCGAACGGAAACGGACGCATTCATTTGTGCTTCTTCTTTTATGAGCGGCTTATAAAACGAGGTATGAAAATCATGCTGATAAAAGCCTTTTTTAGCTAAATAGGTCAATAAGTCAGACGAGACATGTGCAGGCGTTAGTTCAAAGCGAACGGGTATCCCCTTTTCTTTATAAAAAGCAAGAATGTCTGGCACATACGATTCATCTCCGTCTTGTAAACCTTTTACGGTATTAAAGCTTGGACCTGGGATGCTTTGAACAGAAAAAGCAGTTGCACGTCCAAATTGTTGAATCTCAACATTCATCGGGTTTCCTGGGAGTTGTTGCATCGCAGTAAGACGCGATGTTAAACAATCAATCTCAGCATGCTCTAGCAACAAGCCTTTGCTTTTCGTTGTCATATCTACTCTAGCCTCTCTCTCTTAAAATGATGTTCACGCTCTATCTTACATACGCGTAGTGAAAACGAGTCGTACCATTCGCTTTTCCCTTTTTCTTGTGCCACTTTGTGAGCTGCATGATTTCTCCATTGATTAATATCTTCTAATGATCGCCAATAGGATATGGTAATGCCAAGTGAGGAATCCTGTGCACTTTCAATCCCTAAAAACCCTTTTTGCTGCTCCGCAAGTTCCACCATTTTAATCGCCATTTCCTCGTATCCTTTTTGCATGGGCGTGCGAGTAGAGGTGAAAATCACTGCGTAATAGTCTGAAAAATGACTCGTCATCTGATCCCCTCCATTTTCAAGTAAGATAAACTGATTCTCTGTGAACAGAAGTAAACCCTTCTTTTTTTCTCGCTATTAGAAAAAAATGTCTTTTTATGTCAATATCATCGTATAATGACGTTTTTTAGAACAGAGGCGTCAAAGCATCGTTTCATCACCATGAAAAACAGGGTATATTTTCTTAAAAACCCAGCATTATGATAAAATAACGGGGATGGGTTTTTAAGACACAAGGAACAGGAGAACAGACGATGAACAAAACATTAGAAGAACTACAAAGTCGTGTAAAAAAAGAGCATCAGGATATTGCTAAATTTGCACAGCACATTTTTGAAGAATTAGATCATAAAGTTGAAGAGCATCGTTTACTAACGGCTTCCAATGCGTTAGCTGGTATTAATCCGGACGGAAAAACGGAAAAGCTCTACCTTGATTTTGTGAATGAAACAAAGCGTACGATTATTGATGTTCTTTTGAAGACAACACAAGACTTTGAACATCAAGGCGATAAATATTGGGACAAAAACTTTAAAGACGGCGTTGACCAGTAAAGTCTGCGTCCCCCTCTTAAAAACGTTTGGATAGGATTCCAAGCGTTTTTTTGTCTTAACCCTTTCCATCCTATATACTTCCAAATTTTTGATATAATGCTAGAAGATACTTTTAAGGGAGGCTTCACGATGAAATTGCTGTGGAAAATCATTGAATGTATTGCGGTTTCTCTTGTTGTCATTGGGATCATCCAATTTTTAATTGAAAAGTTTTCATAAAGCGGTCTAAAGAGAGCAGAAAATGACCGATCATACATAGAAAAAATTGCTAAGATACATTTAAGAGGTGGAGAAATATGGGATGGGTTGAAGGAATACAGCGAGCAATTGCATACATGGAAGGCCATTTACTTGAGGAGGTGTCGATAGAGGAAATCGCAAGAGAAGCCCACTCTTCTGCTTTCCACTTTCAGCGCACATTTTCTCTTCTTACCGATATCTCGGTTGGAGAATATATGAGAAGGCGACGCTTAACCCTTGCCGCAGAGGACTTAACACGAAGCGATATCAAAATCATTGATCTTGCGCTTAAGTATGGGTACGATACGCCCGAATCGTTTTCAAAAGCCTTTAAAAAGCAGCATGGCATTAAACCAAGTGAAGCAAGAAAAAATGCTAGAAACTTAAAATCATATAATCGCTTAACGATTCAAGTAAGCATAAAAGGAGCCGAACCGATGAATTATAAAATCGTAGAAAAAGAAAGCTTTCAAGTTGTTGGATTACGTCGTCCGTTTTCAGTGAAAAATGGAGAAAACCTGAGTGGAATTCCAGCCTTTTGGAATGAAGTGAATGGAAATAAAACGGATGCAACGTTATTTCAGTTAAATGATGGGGTGGTAAAGGGCGTACTTGGCGTTTGTGATACGAAGGAAGAATCCCCTCTCATGGATTATTGGATCGCTACTGCTCATGAGGGTGAAGCACCAGATCCATTTGAATCTCTCGAAATCCCGGCATCCAAATGGGCCATCTTTGAGGTGCGTGGACCAATGCCTGATGCGATGCAAAATACGTGGAAGAAAATTATCCAAGAATGGTTTCCATCAAACAGCTATCGCCATGCTGGTACACCAGAACTTGAAGTGTATACGGATGAAGATCCAACGAGTCCTAATCTGTACTCTGAAATTTGGATTCCTGTCAAATGACGAATTATCAAGGAAACGGCGCTTATTGCTATGCAAACGGAGGGTCTATGCTTTTAGCTTCCATTGACGAAACCGTATCTCCTTCTCTTCTCGAGGTGGCAAGCGGATTCTCACTTGGTGCGAGCTTGGTACGCCATAACCTTCTTCATTTTGACCAAGCTATGAGCAGCCCTGATCAGGCGCTAAACCGTGCTTTTCATCATTTAGGATTTCAAGTTGCAGAAAACGTTAAAGACAAAGATGCGCCTATGCCCATTGCCGAACTAACTGAAGCATTAAAAAACGGACCGGCTCTTTTAGGTCCTCTTGATATGGGGATGCTGACCTATTTGCCCAATCACCCCTTTCTTCATGGCTGTGATCACTACGTACTCGCTATTAAGATAGAAGGTGATCGCCTTCTCCTTCACGATCCTGCCGGCTATCCGTACGTTTGGTTTCCGATTGCCCAGCTAGAAAATGCGTGGAGAGCGAAAAGCATTACGTGGAGCAGCGGTGCTTATCGCTATTGGACATCCCCGAAACGAATGGAAGCTCCGTCTAATGAAGTGCTCGCTCAGCGCCTGCTATCTTTTTACGAAGAAATATATCGTTGTCATCAAAAAGAGCATCAAGCAGGTAGTTCAATCATTTATCAAAAAGCAACAGACATGAAGAGAGATCTGGTGTCCATGGGAGAAAAAGAGCACCTCAGACACTTCGCCTTCCCTGTCGGAGCACGACGAGCACTTGATTTTTCTCAGTTTTTTCAACAATCCTCTCCTACTTTTTCTTCGCTAAAAAAAGCACAGGCTGAGATCTTCGGTGAGTGCTATACGTATGCCTCTTATGAAGATTGGCGGATGGTTGGTGAAACGTTGGAGAAGCTTAGTGGAGTTGAAGAAGAGATTGAAAGGTTATTTGGAGATAAGGCTGAGTCTTGAGGACTCAGCCCTTTTTCCCTCTTCATTCCAAGTCTCTTGCCAAAAAATGAGAACGCTTTTATAATGATAACAAAGAGATGTACCGAAAGGAGATTGAAGCAAAACGATGTGGATCACTTTGTCATGAGTTCAAACAGTACACGTCCTTTATTTCTGCGCTTTTAAGGCCAAGGGAGACGTGTGTCTTGTTCACGATCATACAAAGGAACGCATGGTTTGCTTTTTTTGTCTCACATAGCAGTGAGAAGACAAGCAACTACCTTATGTGTATGTTGCTTTTTTTAGTTTCTACATCTCTTTTACCATAGGCGTTCCTTCATACTAGGAGGAATAAATTCATGAATCATTTATCTAAAATAGCGATTGTTACGGGTGCCAGCAGGCCGAATGGAATTGGTGCGGCACTGTGCCGGGAACTTGCAAGAAAGGGAATTCATATTTTCTTTACGTATCTTCCCCACTACGATGTTCAAACTGGTTATGATGATGTTCAGGACAACTGGGCAGAGATCTTTACGAAAGAACTATTGCAATATGGCATTCGTGTCGGAAGCATGGAAATTGATTTGTCGACTGCAAATGCCCCTACGCTTCTTCTAGATGAGGTTGAGCGTACGCTTGGTACTGCGAACGTTCTCATTAACAACGCAACACACTGTGAAGAAGTAAGCTACAAGGAACTTACAACTGATATTATCGCAAGGCACTGTGCCGTAAATATTACGGGTCCTACCGTGCTTTCAGCGGAATTTGCCAAGCGGATTGAGAGGGTTGGATTCGGGCGAATTGTGAACTTTGTTTCCGGTCAGGATAAAAGTCCAGAGCCTGGAAATCTCGCATACGTCACAACAAAAGGAGCCATTTCAGCTTTTACGAAAACCCTTGCGCTAGAGCTTGCTCCTTATCATGTTACGGTAAACGCCGTTGACCCAGGTCCGACCGATTCTGGGTGGATGTCTCAGGAAATCAAGAGCTTTTTACAGCCAAAGTTTCCAACGGGCCGAATCGGTACGCCTGACGATGCAGCCCGACTTGTTGGGTTTTTAGTGAGTGACGACGCTAGATGGATTACTGGACAAATTATTCACTCAGACGGTGGATTTATAGATTAATAGAGTAAAGACGCATGATGGCATGCGTCTTTTTTGTTGATATTTGAACACTACAAACCTTAAAACGTTTTACTCTTATTTCCAAATTAGTTAAACTTATCTTAAGATTTATTCTATATACTTCTATAGAGAAGAGGTGATCAACATCGGCTACATAATGGAGCTTCGAAAAGTAGTTGGAAGTCGTCCGCTCCTCATGGTTGCGGCAAACGTCATTTTATTAGATTCACAGAATCGTATTTTGTTACAGCTACGAACAGACAATAACTGCTGGGCACTTTCAGGTGGATCATTAGAAATTGATGAAACGCTTGAGGAAGCAGCAAAGCGCGAGGTTTATGAGGAGACAGGGCTTGTAGTGAATAAGCTTACCCTCTTCCACACGTTTTCAGGGAAAGAGTTTTATTATGAGTATCCAAACGGCGATCAAGTGTATAACGTAGTCTCTACGTACATTTGCCGGGACTATGAGGGAGAGTTGAATCCTGATCCGGTTGAAGTAAAGGATTTGAGGTTTTTCTCCCTTGACGAGCTTCCATCAGAGATTAGTCCTCCTGAGCGCCCCATCATTGAACGATTCTTAAAGCTTTATCACACGAAGTAAACAACATCGAGAGAAGGTTATGTAATGATTAGTAGCGTTACCGCATTATTATTAGATGCAACAGGTATTTTTGTACCCGTTCCATCCAAAAAACATCGAGTTGCCAAGAAGAATTTTAATCAGCTTCAAAAAGAAAGCTGGTTTCAGTCTCTTTTTAACCGGTATGGAAAGCTGATTTTGTTTAATCCAGTCATTCGCGACTTTCTTGGCCAACAAGATGTAGCGAGTCTTAAACAAAGCGAAAAACTGCGTACACATTTTCTTGAAAAGCTTGAGGAGCTGTTAAAGAAAGAAAAACTATAAACGAGAGGTCATGCCTATGTTTTTACGAGCACGAAAAGCCCTGATGATCAGTACATCAGCCCTTCTCTTGTTGGGAGCTTGCTCATCTCCTGAAGCGACTACTAAGAAAAAAGAGAGCAAAATTGATCAGAACACGGTCGTAACGGATGATCAAAAAGTGACGTTTAAGCTCGTTAATCGCGCTCACTTATCCACCAAGCAGGTAGACAACGTTAAAAAGAAGCTGCATGAGGGCTATAACGTCATTCGCCACTTTACGGATACGGGCTATACTCCGCCAGCGAATATTATGGTTATGTTAAATCCCGATAGCAATAACCCATCGTTTGGAGGAAAGAACTTTATTCGCTTGGAAAATGCCGACCGTGGTACATATGAATTAATTCATGAAATGACCCATACCCTTCTTAGCTATGACGATGATAAGGGCTATGTTACACAAGAAGGGCTTGCGACGTATATGGAAAATCAATACGGAGACTTAAAATTGTCGGTGGACCAATTTGTTCGCTACTTTATAAAAATGCACGCCCGGGTACCTTTGTCTCGTCTCACGGATGAAAAAGTCGCCTCTTCCTATTTTCGACCGTTGCTAGATGCTCCTGAAAACGTAACGCTGCGCCAAATTAGTTATGTTGAAGCAGGTTCTTTTGCCACCTATTTGCTTGATGTTTATGGTCGAGAAAAATTCACGCGCGTGTACAACCAGTCACCGTTAAATGAGAAGTTAAAAGACGTGTATGGAAAAGACGTGGCACAGTTAGAAAACGAGTGGCTAGCTGAGGTGGCGAAGACTCCTGAGCTAACGGAGGAGGAAGCGGATCGGTATCCGTTTCTGCAAAATATACCGTCCTCTTTACAAAAATTAGATCCTGAATTGTTCGCCAAGGGCCGTTAATATAGAAAATCTGATGCTGAGACCCGTTACAATGGACGATTTTCCTTCTATTTTAAAATGGAGCAAAGACGTAGCATTCTGTGTGGCGAACGGTTGGGGCGTAAAAGCAGTACAGGCCCTCCTTCCCTATGCCAAGAAACAGCTGGCCATTCGCTGTCTTTGTACAGAAACGAATGCAACAAATACACGCGCACAAAAAATTCTTACAAAGCTTTCTTTTCAACAGATTAGCCAAAACGGAACAGACATGTATCGAGGTGAACAAACTCATCTTCTGCAGTACGAGCATGTTTTAAAAGCCCTTTCACTTTGAAGGGCTTTTTTGTGGTTTAAACTATTTTTCCACTAAAACATTTATCTACTAAACGATATTGATTAAATAGTCTTAATATTGTATAATTTCACATAAATTATGAATTTTTAGTACATATTGCATCAAGCGTTCTTTTGGTGAGTGACATAAATCTTACACTCACCTTCGCCGATCTAAAAACAAATTGAAAGGATGACAAGTATGGAAACGACCCAAAAACAGATTGTATCACAGGAACAGCTTGTAGAATGGAGACGACATCTACATATGAATCCAGAACTCTCCTTTCACGAAGAAAAAACGTCGCAGTTTATTTACGACACGCTCATCCAAATTCCGAATTTAGACGTGACGCGTCCAACGAAGTATAGCGTGATGGCTCGTTTAGTTGGGACGAAGCCTGGTAAAGTGCTTGCAATTCGCGCAGATATGGATGCCCTCGCGATTCAAGAGGAAAACTCGTTTTCGTTCGTCTCTCAAAATCCTGGTGTCATGCATGCATGTGGACATGACGGTCATACAGCGATTTTGCTAGGAACGGCTAAAGAGCTAGCAGATCGCCGTGACTCTATTCAAGGCGAAGTGCGCTTCTTCTTTCAGCACGCAGAGGAAGTGTTCCCAGGTGGGGCGCAGGAAATAATTGATGCTGGCGTCATGGAAGGCGTGGATTATGTGATTGGTGCTCACCTGTGGTCTCCGCTTGAAGTGGGGAAAATCGGTATCGTGTATGGTGGTGCAATGGCTTCACCAGACGTATTCCGTATTACCATTTCTGGTAAAGGTGGACACGGCGGTATGCCAAATGAAACTGTTGATAGCATCGCGATCGGTGCTCAAGTTGTTGCAAATCTTCAGCATATCGTCGCGCGGACAACGGACCCCTTCAGCCCTCTCGTCGTATCCGTTACGCAGTTTCACGCTGGTACAGCTGACAACGTCATTCCAGACAGCGCCACAATCGCTGGTACGGTTCGCAGCATGCAGCATGAACTTCGCGAGGATACGGCTAATCGCATCGAGCAAATGGTAAAAGGAATTACGGGTGCACACGGAGCGACCTATTCGTTTGAATTTGAATACGGCTACAGACCTGTTGTTAACACAGATTCCGTTACTGCGAAAATTGAACAGACGGCAAAAGAATTGTTCGGTGAAGAGCGCGTTGTTCGTACACAGCCAACTATGGCCGGTGAGGACTTCTCTGCTTATCTTGAACATGCGCCCGGCTGCTTCTTCTTTGTCGGGGTGCGTAATGAAAAAGAGGAAAGCACCTACCCACATCACCACCCTCGCTTCACCATTGACGAAGCGGCACTATCCATCGGAAAGAATTTATTTGTACAAGCCGCTATGGATCTTTTAAATGAGGAGGCTGTCTAACATGAATAAAGTTCGCCTAATCGGCCTCATTCCCATTTTTTTGTTAGTAGTAGGTCCTGTTTTCGCTAATAGCGTCGAGCCGTATGTTCTCGGAATGCCCTTTTTACTGTTTTATATTTTAATCGCCGTTCTTCTAACTTCTGTCTGCATGACGGTTCTATATGTACTTGATCCTAAAAATAAGGAGGAAATCGACTCATGATAGCTTTAATCATCTTAGCAGCATTTTTACTTCTATCACTATTTTTAGGCATTCGTGCACAAAAAGGAAAAGACATGGATCTTGAGCAGTGGTCAGTTGGTGGACGTGGCTTTGGATCGGTATTCGTATTCCTTCTAATGGCTGGTGAAATTTATACAACGTTTACGTTTTTAGGGGGAAGCGGCTGGGCATACGGAAAAGGTGGTCCTACTTTCTATATTTTAGCGTACGGTGCGCTAGCCTATGTCATTTCTTATTTTTTACTTCCGGCAATTTGGAAGTATGCGAAAGAACATTCCCTCGTTTCACAGCCAGACTTCTTTGCTGCCAAATACAAAAGCAATGCGCTCGGATTTATGGTAGCAGTCGTTGGGATTGTCGCAATCATTCCTTATCTCGTTCTACAGCTTAAAGGACTTGGAATTATTGTATCAGAAGCATCTTATGGACGTATTTCTCCAACGGTCGCCGTCTGGATTGGGGCTGCTACTATTACGGTGTACGTGATGATCTCAGGTATTCACGGCTCTGCTTGGACAGCGGCACTAAAAGACGTGTTAATTCTTGGAATCGTTCTATTTTTAGGGATTTATTTACCTATTCATTACTATGGAAGCTTTAGGGAAATGTTTCAGCAAATTGAGGCAGCCAAACCTGGTTTTATTGCCCTTCCGGAAACGGGCATGAGCATTTCCTGGTTTATTTCCACCATTGTATTGACGGCGCTCGGATTTTACATGTGGCCGCATACCTTTGCCTCTTCTTTCTCAGCAAAAAATGCAAAGGTATTTAGAAAAAATGCGACGATTATGCCGTTATATTCTCTCGTTCTACTGTTTGTTTTCTTTGCAGGATTCGCTGCGATTTTAAAAGTACCTGGTCTTGAAGGTGCGGATGCGGATTTATCATTGTTCCGTCTTGCACTGCAAACATTTGATCCTTGGTTTATTGGGGTCATTGGTGGGGCTGGGCTATTAACAGCGTTAGTTCCTGGATCAATGCTGTTAATGGGTGCCGCAACGCTTGCCGCAAAAAATATGTATAAAACGCTCGCTCCTTCTGTGACAGATAAACAGGTTACGTTCACTGCCAAAGCGACTGTTCCAGTTGTTGCGCTAATTGCTGTATTCTTTACGCTTCAAGGCGGCGATACGATCGGGGCACTTCTCCTAATGGGCTATAGCATTGTGACGCAGCTCTTCCCTGCTCTCGTATTGAGCCTTGCGAAAAAGCCATTTGTAACGGTGTACGGTGCCGCTTCTGGTATTTTAGCAGGTATTGCATTCGTAGCATATGTCACAATTTCTAGCTCGACCATCGCTACGATGTTCCCTTCACTTCCACAAGTAGTGAAGGATTTAAATGTCGGGGTTGTTGCCCTTGTCATTAATATTGTTGTGCTGGTGATCGTCAGTTTAGTAACAAAATCTGCTGCCATTACACACGTACACGAAGAAAAGAAAGTCGTTTCATAATCTAGCAACATACTATATTTTAATGAAAAAGCCGAACGAAGGAGCTATTTCCTTCGTTCGGCTTTTTCGTTTCCTTCCTTATTCTTTATTCGCTTAATCCGTAGCGTTCAATGAGAATATGTCGATGGTGCAGTTCGTGTCCGGAAATAATAGCAGCTAGTGCTTGCACTGTGATGGGATGATCACTAACCGTTCCTTCCATTTTCCATACGTGATCTGCAAGGCTTTTCAGTAAGTAAATAGTAGACTGACGAAGCTGTTCAAACTGTTGGATTAGCACTCCGATTTCTTGTTCATTAAAATTAGCATGTTTCGCGTAGTTCTGTTCATCAAATCCTGGAAGCGACGCTTGATCTCCTCGTGCGATACAAAGAAGCCGATAACTCATAATGCGTTCCGTATCCATCATATGACCAATGACTTCTTTTATTGACCACTTATCTTCTTTATAACGAAAATGCGCTTGCTCGTCTGTAAGGTTTTTTACTAGTTTAATTGTGTGCTGTAGCTGATCTTTTAAGAGAGGTGCAATGTCTCCTTCTGGAACGTGCTTCACATACGTATGGTAAAACGGGCTATACTCACTTTCTTTTGGTCGTTTGTACATCAATTCTCATCCTCCTTCTTTCATACATTTCCATTATATTCTAAAATGGATGAATTCATTTAAAATGTATGCTCCTTTTTCCGCCTAAAATACGTATTTTTACTTCCTAATAGATTGCTAGATGCATAGAATATAGTGTTGCATCTGAAAAGATGTAGCGTAGCTTTCTTTTAAGGAGGTATGTATACTATGCAAACTTATACTGAACAAGACCTTTCCTTAGCCGTAGAAGCAATGATTGAAAACGGAATGGAAGAATTCTTATACCAAGAACCTGTTTCTATGTGCCCTGGTCCTTTGTCTAGAGGAAGATCTGGTCGCTCCCGTAGATCCCGTCGTTCTGGAGGAAGATCTGGTCGTTCTCGTAGATCCCGCCGTTCTGGAGGAAGATCTGGCCGTTCTCGTAGATCCCGCCGTTCTGGAGGAAGATCTGGCTGTTCTCGTAGATCCCGCCGTTCTGGAGGAAGATCTGGCCGTTCTCGTAGATCTCGCCGCTCTCGTGGCAGATCTAGACGTTCTCGCAGATCCCGTCGTTCCTAATATAGAATGATATAGAATGAAGAAGCTAGCTATCGCATTTAAGATAGCTAGCTTTTTCCATTTACCTGCCATTTTAGCCGCGCTAGATCTCTTATCAATTGCTCTTCTAATTAAATAACTTAGCTGTTCTGTTTACAACCTTACAAGCAAGGGAACACTAAGAAGGATTATTTGGGGAGGAGGCAGCAAACGTGAACACATCAATTGTGAGCTTGTTAGAAGAAAATAAAGCTTCACTGTACAACGATTGGAAGGAGCAGCTTAACTCTATTACAGATCCTCATATAGAAAAATTTAAAGGTAATCATTCTTTAAATGAAGAAGCATTTTCCTTGATCATAAACAGTCTTAAAAAGTACGATACAGAAGATTTTTCTGAGCTACGTGATTTTTATAACAAGCTGTTGAAAAAAGAATGGTCGCTCAATTATTTAACGTCTGCTTTTCAACAATTTAGGCGAAGTGCGCTTCAGATCATCCTAAAGGAAGATATCCCACGCGAGGAAATCATGACATTCTATGAAGAAATTGACGGATGGTTCGATCCTATTTTAATGCACCTTGTTAACGATTGTTCAGAAAGCTGGCGAACACGTTTTGAGGAACAAAAACAAACCGTTCAAGAGCTAACGGCGCCAATCATCCCGGTTTTTGACAAGATTTGTGTTCTTCCGCTAATTGGCGTAATCGACAGCGAGCGCGCAGAGACAATTAAGGAAAATCTGCTTAATGGAATCATCTCAACACGCAGTGAATATGTCTTAATCGACATTACAGGTGTTCCAGTTGTTGATACGTACGTTTCCAATTACTTAATGCAGGCTACCCAAGCTGCTAATATGTTAGGATCTACGTGCATTATCGTTGGCATTCGTCCTGAAATTGCACAAACTCTCGTAAATTTAGGCGTAACGCTTAATGTATTAACTTTTGCAAACTTGAACAAAGGAATTCAATATGCACTCGGACAAACACAGCGAACACAATAGATTGCGAAGGTTTTGTTTATAAGATGAAACACGCTTTCTGTCATTTAGCAGTGAGGGCGTGTTTTTTGTTAAAATTTTGTGATTGGGTGGCGAGCAAAGAATATTTTTCGCATTGACGGCGTTTTAACGAGCTGTTGAATGTCTTGCTGATGTTTTATTAAAAAGTGGTTGACCTCTTTTCCGTTATAAAGATCCTCTGGAAAGTCCGAAAATTGTTGCTGAAGCCACGTCTTCATCTCTTCTCTGGACACCTCAAACCGACGATTATCCACTATAACCTCATAGTTTTTTGCATTTGGAATAAGAATCGCTTCATAAATGGCATTGTATAAAAATGTTTCCGTCAATGTCGAAGATTTTCCAAACCAGTAGTTATCAATTTGTCCATCTGGAATATCCCCTTGGCTGTATCCATACGTAATCTGTACATACTCACCATTTATATTTATTTTTTTAAACGTTTCCCCTCCAGGTAGCTGCTTGATCAGTGCACTTACGTTCGAAACCTCTCCGATATTTGTTCCAATATATGAAGTAAAGACGGACTCCTTTACGCTGTCAATCGTTGTGATAGACTTATAATCCATACAGCCGCTACAAAGTGCTAATATGAGTGTGACAGATAGAATGAGGTTCATAAACCTGTTCATATGCTCTCTCCTTACCCCCTACGTAAACTAAAAAGCAATATGCTATTTAGACATATTGCTTTTTATGTGATGCTGTATTATATGGGTAAAGAAACGTTTGGTTTCATCTTTTTCCTGAAATGATCTTTAGTCGATTTTTCCAAGTGGCTTTTTCGCTGGTCCTTCAATCACATCTCCATTAGTAGAAAAACGTGACCCGTGGCATGGGCAATCCCAGGTACGATCACCGTCATTCCATTCCACTTCACAGCCCAGATGTGTACAAGTTGTATCAACAAAATGGAGCGTCCCCTCTTTGTCACGATAGGCCCCGCAGCGTTTTCCATTCACGGATACAACGGCTCCCTCATCCTTTTTCAAGTGCTCTGCTTTTTTATCAGGGGTTTGAAGCTTACCAGCTAAAAGGTGACCTGCTACGTCTAAATTGTTTTTGAAAAACATTTTAAGGCTTGGGTCAATTGAGAAACGAGATGGGTTGTATACCTCTTTGCACGGATTATCTCGTTTCAGAATAATATCCCGAAGCAAAAAGGCCGCTGCTGTACCGTTTGTCATTCCCCACTTTCGAAATCCTGTGGCAACTAAAATGTTTCGCTTATCGTCGGTAATCGGTCCTACGTACGGTACCTTGTCTAACGTAATTAAATCTTGTGCCGACCATCGAAACGGAATACTTTCTATTCCTATTGTTTGTCGACTAAAATCCTCAAGCGCTTTATAGTGAGCGCTCGTTGAAGATCCTTGCCCTGTTTTATGTCCTTCCCCACTGACTAAGATCAGCTTATCTCCTTGATAGGGAGTGTAGCGAAGAGAGCGCGTCGGGCTCTCAGCACTGTAATACATGCCCCCGGGATAGACAATTTTAGGTTTTACCGCTAATACATAGGAGCGCTCCGCATACATTCGCGTGTAGTAAAATCCATTACCATCAAAAAACGGAAAGTGCGAGCATGCTGCGACATATGTACACGTTACTTTCGGTCCGTTTTTTGTCACCACTTTTGTCTGTTCCTCATTTTCTACATCGATGGCTACCGTACCCTCAAATATCTTTCCACCATTTTTCACAATTTCTTCTGCTAATTTTATGATGTACTTCACGGGATGAAATTGCGCTTGATCTTTCATCACAACGGCACCTTTAATATCAAAAGGCAAAGGAATGTCATCGATAAAAAGACTTGGGATATTTAATCGTTGGTAAGCTTCATATTCGTTCTCAATCTTCTTCATATAAGAATCGGTTGTCGCATAAATACAGGCTGCTTCACTTACAAAATCACAGTCAAGGCCAAGCTTCTTGCTTTCAGAAGCAATAAAGTTTTTGGCTTCATTATTGATCTCGTAATAAAGTTTTGTTTTTTCTTCTCCAATATGCTCAATCAGCTCGTCATAGATTAACCCGTGCTGGGCGGTCACTTTTGCCGTCGTATGACCAGTTGTTCCGTTCACAATTCGGTCGGCTTCTAATAAAGCAACTTTTACTCCCTCTTTACTTAACAAATAGGCGGTCGTAATTCCTGCTATGCCACCTCCTACAATACATACATCCACCGCTATGTCTTCTTTTAGCGCTTCGTAGCGTGGAGGGTCAACCTCTGTTCTCCAATAAGGCTCTAGATGATTTTTAGGTTCTTCTGTCATGTCTACAAACTCCTCCTATCTAAACAAAACCTATTAAAAGCTTTGCCAACACCTCGTTTCTTCAAACAAGAAACTTCTCCTCAAGAAGTACCTGAATACTTCTACTTGTACTGGAGATAATGAGAAAAAACGTCAGAAAGCTAGGGTGAGGTAAAGAATGACAAAAGGAATTGAAGCACTCGCATCACTTCTGAAAAATTTTATAGATGAAGAACCGAAGCCACCTCTGCATGTAGGAGAGGTGATGGACTTATGGACATCGTACACAGCGTTTCATGAAGCACATTCCCTCTATCAAGTCGGGATTAATTGCACAACTGATCAAGATTTAATTCATGTACTAGAGCAAGCGCTAGAAACGAGTCGAAAAGATACAAAGATGATTGAAGAGTTTTTATTGCATGAAGGGGTTCCTCTGCCTCTTGTAAATCCAAACAAACCTGTTTCAAAAGCAAACAGTATACCTGAAGGAGCCAAACTAACAGACGATGAGCTTGCTAATTTAATTTCTGTCAAAGTTGCTTCTTCTATTATTTACTGTGCCCAGGCTATGTCTAAAACCGTGCGGAGCGATGTAGGTATTATGTTTTTTGATATTCAAGTACACTTAATGAAATTTGCTGCCCCTCTCAAAAATTTAATGAAAAAGCGCGGATGGTTACGTATTCCACCTCCGTATCTGCCACCTGGCAGTCCTAATTAACGAAAAAAAGAAGGGTCTCACCGGCGAGACCCTTCTTTTTTAAAGGATTGAAATGAACGTCCAATTACATTGGCGCTGACTGGTTCTAAATGTAACTCTCGTGCCCACACGGACAGCTGACCAATATGATGGATCTCATGGGCAATCACATGTTGAATAATGTCTTCGATCGTATAAAGAGTGCTATCCCATGACACGGTCACGTTTTTTTCTTTATGATCGTCCCATTTCAAGAGAAATTCGTAAATTTCTTTTCGACAGCGATTAGAAAAATCCTTAACTTGCTGAAGTGAGCGATGTGATTCAAATTCAAGCAGCATGTCTTCTTTTTGCTGAATACCGCGAATCCAACTATACTCAACGTCAACAATATGAAACAGCGTATATAAAATGCTTCCTACACCACCGCTTCGTTTCTTGAGCAGTTCTTCTTCATCAAGTTGCGTACACCACTCAAACCACTCGTCTCGTACTTGCCAGTTATAGTCAAAGAATTTTAGCAAAATGTGTCCCTCATCTCTACAGATTCATCTTTGAAATGATTCGTTGCCCATAACTAAAGTCCTCTTCACAATCACTTCGCTTTTCGTAAAATCACCATGTTGCATCCATGCAGAACGCGGTGATTAGCGTGTGGGTCCTGTGTATGAAGCGTAAGATAAAGCTCTTCTAACAGCTGATCGCGAATCGCTTCAGGCAGGTGTTGAAGCCATGATAACGAGTATACCCGACCGCACCACTCTTCCGTTGAGTAAGAAACGCTGTATTCGATTCGACTTGTGTCGATGACATGAAGACCACCATCCTGCCACTCTTTATACCATTCAATCGGAAGCAAATCGGTTGCTGATTTTAGTTCGTTTTTTGAAAGCTCTTTTCGGAATAAGTTGGTTGGCATGTATGGCTGAATGAGCTGAAACGTTTCTTTAATTAGCGGATCACGTGGCAAAAACCCACCATCCATAATCATGACGTAGCCACGAGAAGTTAAGATTCGGTTGATTTCCTTGATCGCTCTTGAACGGTTGAACTCCTGCCATGCCCTCATGATCGTAATTACATCGATACTTGACGTTTGAAGACCTGTCTTCTCTGCACTAGCTTCTATATATTGAATGCGCTCAGAAGATGGAAATGATTTTGCCTCTTCTAGGGTACTTCTTTCCGAATCAATGCCAATGGCGAGCGCTCCTCGTTTTGATAGCTCTCTCGTCAATGCCCCGCTTCCACATCCCATATCGACTGCTATTTTATTTGTAAGCGAAATGCCACGCTTTGACATAGCTGAAAATAATTCATACGGAACGTCATGCTGTCGTTTGGCCGCCATTTTCGCCGCTTGTTTCAGATTTAATTTTTGCATCCTATCGCTCCCCCTTATTCTAAATGCAGCGCTTCCTGTCCTATATATATGAGGGAACTTTCGCATACTGACCACTTAAATTCAGCGGGTAAAGCCAATTCGTTTCTCGACTTCTTGAAGCATGAGACGGGCTTTCGCTGAAGCCGTTTTTGCACCCTGCGTTAAAATATCGTCAAGTTCTTTGGACGCATAAATATGATGAAATCTCTCTTGGATCGGTGAAAGGTCTTCAATAATGGCATCGGCTACCTCTTCTTTTAAGGCGCCGTATCCCCTGCCATTAAAATGGGTCTCTGCCTCCTGAAGAGAAATTCTCTTAAAGGCACTATATAAACTAAGCAGGTTTGATACCCCTGGTTTGTTCTCCATATCAAAGCGAATCATTCCCTCTGAATCGGTTTGGGCTCGTTTTACCTTTTTTCGAATGACTTCCGGTGTGTCTAAGACCGAGATATAGCTCTGAGGGTTCGGGTCGGATTTGCTCATTTTCTTTTCAGGATCTTGTAACGAGCGAATGCGAGCAGTAAACGGAGAGTTATATCCTTCTGGAAGGATAAATAAGTCTCCGTAAAGATGATTAAACCGTCGTGCTAACAAACGTGTGAGCTCGATGTGCTGAGATTGGTCGTCACCTACAGGAATCACCGTTGCTCCGTATAATAAAATATCAGCTGCCATCAGCGTTGGATAAGCAAGAAGTCCTGCTGGAATAGCTTCTGCCCGTGATTGGGACTTTTCTTTGTATTGAGTCATTCGCTCGAGTTCTCCCATATGAGCTAAGCATTGGACAATCCATCCAAGTCTTGCGTGCTCGGGTACTTCTGATTGAATAAAAATGGTCGCTTTTTCCGGATCGAGTCCAACGGCTAAATATAAAGCCGCCAAACGACGTGTATTCGTCCGTAGCTCCGTCGGTGACTGTGGAACGGTAATGGCATGTTGATTGACAACGCAGAAATAACTTTCATGCTCCTCTTGTAGGGGAACAAACTGCTTCATTGCGCCTAAATAATTACCGATCGTAATAATTCCACTTGGCTGAATGCCTGAAAAAACTGTTTTCATGTTCTTCTTCCTCTTCCTCTCCACTTATAAATAATTACGATCTACTTATGGCCGGAGGAGTAAAATGGCAAACAAAAAAGCCCACCCGTCCCCACGAAAAGGGACGAATGGACCGTGGTACCACCCTTATTATTTTAAAGCGCGCTTTAAAATCACTTATCACCCGTACAACATGATACGGTGTCCATGGTAACGTGTGGACGTTCACGGCAAAGCCTACTACAAAGGTTCGGTTTGCTGCTCAGAAGCCCATTCATCATTCGCTCGACGCTGATTCACACCATCCATCAGCTCTCTGTAGTCTCGACTAAATGATTACTCCTCTTCCTCATCGCGGTTCGATCGTAATTTCTCTGATCATAGCACATTGGAAAATATTGTGCAATCTATTGTTTATCCATTTTGTTTTTGTAATAGCTCACTTGCGTATAGTTCAATAATTTCACGTCGACGGATAATCCCGATAAATACACCGTTATCATCCACAACCGGCACGAAGTTTTGTTCCGCTGCCTGTGAAATAATGCTTGTCATTTCATCATTAATTGAAATAGGTTTGTTATCTTGTCTGCGTGCCACATCTGAAATTGGAATATCCTCTAGTTCGAACATATTAAAATTCCCGAGGGATTTAATTTTCCATAAAATGTCCCCTTCGGTCAATGTTCCAACATATTTCCCCTCATCATCAATAAGCGGAACCGCTGCATAGCGATGATACTCCATTTTTTCAAGCGCTTGACGCATTGATGAATGAATGTTTACGGTTACGACTTCAATTTTTGGAATTAAAAAAAATGCAACATTCATTGTTTCCCAGTCTCCTTTTGTCTCGATCCTTCTTAGTCTTTCCAAAAACCATCTGAACGAACGGTTTTTGATTGGTTATTTGCAATGAATGAATGGCGTGTCCACCGATTCTCTCATTACGCTGACGAGGTTAGCTGTCGGGTTAGGGCTAGTGAGAGTCGCCCTTTCTTCGTTTTTGTATGAAACATGCAAAAACGGCGGCATGGAAAAAAGCGAAGGTAATTTCTGTTGAAATGCCTCGCTATGCCTAGAATTCACCCCTAGTACACAAAGTACTTGTCGTGGTTCCCCCGCTCCTATTCGGATTGAGCGCTATTGTTTTTCATATTATCCTTCGTTATATTACACATGTTAATTTACCCTGTCAAACTTTTATATCCCCCTGTTACAGCAGTCAATTTGCCTCTACTCTTACACATATGTATTCGATAAAAAGAGGTGAATTTCCTTTCAAAACTGGCAAAAAGATCCTCACTGCATCTGTTATCTTCCCTTTTATGGGGGAATATAAACCGTAAAAAGAATAGTGGATTTTTTTTGAAGACTATTGTATGATAAACCATTGTTAGTAATAATACAATTCCTATATATATACTATGAATTAAAAGGAGAAAAATGATGAAACTCTCAACAAAAATTACGTTAGGCCTTATTTTAGGAATCATTGTTGGGGCCTTATTAAATGGGCTCCTCCCTGATCACGTTGGTTTTTTAGACAAATATATTTTAACCCCTATTGGGCAGGCATTTTTACATCTCATCCAATTTGTTGTTGTACCTCTTGTGTTCACGTCACTACTCATCGGCTTTACAGGGTTACGTGATTCAAGCAAAGTAGGCGCTTATACGACAAAGCTGCTTCTCTTATATATTGTAACCAGTGCCGTATCACTTGCGATTGGCTTACTTACCGCCTTTGTATTAAAACCAGGACAAGGTGTAAGCGGTGCAAGCGGATTAGAAGCACCAAAGGCAGAAAAAGGACAAAACTTAATTGATTGGCTCGTATCGATCATTCCGACTAACCCCTTTCAAGCATTTGCAGAAGCAAATTTGCTACAGGTGATTATTTCAGCTGTTCTAATCATTATCGGCATTCGTTTAGTTGGTGAAAAGGCGAAGCCGTTCATTGCCTTTTCAGAAAGTTTACATGCAATTTTAGAGAAAATTATCGGTGTCATTCTACGCGTGGCGCCAATTGGCGTATTTGCACTCATTAGTTCCGTCATTGCCACACAAGGTTTCGATTTAGTGAAAAAGCTGGCACTTTACATTATTGGTCTTTTAGTTGCCATCTTAGTGATGATGTTGCTTTATGCACTAATTATCTTGTTCATCAAAGAATCACCATCTCGATTCTTTAAAAGCTTTTGGCCTGCTTTTAGCATTGCTTTCGGAACAGCAAGCTCAAATGCCGCGCTTCCAGTAGCGCTTGACAATGCCAAGCAAGGATACGGCTTAAAATCAGACGTTGCAGGCTTTGCAATTCCATTTGGAACGGCATTAAAACGCGACGGAGCAGGGATCTTACAAGGATTTAATGCGATTTTCGTTGCTCAGCTATTTCACGTAGAGTTATCACCTGCCGTAATTGGAGCTATTTTTATTAGTGCCATTTTGGTTTCGTTCAGCACAGCAGGTGTTCCTGGAGCAGGTATCATTATGATGACAACGGTGCTAACAGCGGCTCATTTACCGCTTGAGGGCATTGCATTAGTAGCGGGCGTAGACCGGATTACAGAAGGATTCCGCACAATGCTTAACGTCGTTGGAAATGCAGCAAACGCCGTAATACTGAACAAATGGGAGAAAGAATAAGAAGGACAGCCTGTCGGCTGTCCTTTGCTGTGTTTACAATTTGAACTTTATAAGCATGAGTTGGAGCTTCTCAGAAAGGCCTGCAAGCATTTGTGCAGCAGACGTTATTTCTTGAATGGCTGCGAGTTGCTCCTCGCTTGCTGCCATGCTTTCTTGGCTCATATCTAAGCTTCGATTGGCCATTTCATCTATTCGCTCTGTGGAGGAAACAATTTTATTGCCGCTCTCGTTCATTCTCTCAAGTGATCCAGACACTTGCTGGACTTTGTCTGACAGCTGTTGAATAGATGAGGTAATGTCTCCAAATGCCACCTTCACTTCTTGCGAGGACACCATGCCCTTCTCGACGTTTTCAAGTCCCACTTTGGATGAATTCATCGCACGAGACGTTTCACGCTGAATCTTTGTAATTAATTCATAAATTTGATTTGACGAAGCCTGTGACTGATTGGCAAGCTTACGAATTTCTTCTGCCACTACCGCAAATCCTTTTCCATTCTCACCTGCGCGCGCAGCTTCAATGGCGGCATTTAATGATAACAGGTTCGTTTGTTCCGCAATATTGTTGATAATGGAAATGATCGTTCCAATTTCCGTAGATGACTCTACTAGATCTTGTACGATGGCGTTCGTTTCATGGAATGACGTCCCGATATCCGTTATTTGTGTCACGATATTATCAATTGCCATCCCACCTTTTTGTGCTGCATCATTTGAATGTTGTGAAAAACGAACCATCGTTTTTGAATCGTCCGCCATCTGTCGGAATCCTAGTGTCATATCCCCTAACAACTTGCGCATCTCATTGATTTCTGCTTTTTGCACTTGGATACCATCTACGGAGTTTTGTGAGGACTTGACAACTAATTCAGCCGCTTTAGCACTCTCTTCGCAGGAAGCTGATAGTTGCTGTGAGGAGGACGACAGATGCAAGGCGGAGTCGTTAGCTCCCATAATGATGTCTTTTAAATTCTGTATCATTTCATTAAATGATCGACTTAATGAACCAACTTCATCTTTAGAGGTAACAGAGACTGTGGAGGATAAGTCCCCACCTGCCACAGTTTTAGATGCTTCGGCTAGCATACTAATTGGACGGCTCAGCCGATCTCCGAATAAGTAGGCAATCCCCATCACACAAAGAAGAACAACTCCCATAATAATAAGCTGATATTGAAGAAGCTCTTTGGAGAGCTGCATAACTTCTGCCTTATCCGTCTCAGTGAGGATGATCCATTTTAATCCTTTTATATTGACGGGCGTGTATGCGCTAAAAACATCATGCTTTAAGAAGCTTTTGAATTCTCCTACCCCTTTTTCCCCTCCAAATGCAAGCTGCACGGGCGTTGTTCGGATGGTTTGCTTTCCAATTGTTGATTTGTGAACAAGAGGTGTATTTGAACGAAGCTTATAGTCTGAACCAATCAAAACCATTTGACTCGTTTTTCCAAGACCTAAATCAGCATTCATAATGGACGTAATATCGGCATCAGACAGTTGAAACGCCAACACCCCTATAACCTGCTTCTGCTGATTTAAAATAGGTGTTGAGATAAAGGCAGCGGGCTCTTTAGATGGCTTATAATAGCGGTAGTCGCCAACAGATGTTGTTTGGTCATAGAGGCTTTTTCTAAAAATCTTTCCTAAGTTTGTGTTCTTGTTAGGACCATTTAAAAGATTTGTACTCAAATCAGACTCTTTCGCAACCGTAAATACGATGTTTCCATTAGGATCAATTAAAAATAAATCGTAATACTTATAGTCTTTTACGTACTTGTTGTAGTAGGATTGAAATGTTTTCTGTGCTTGTTTATAAGAAGGATCATTTAGTCCCCCTTTTTTAAAAGCAGAAGTAAATGACTGAAGCGCTTCTTTTGTCATTGAGTTTTCTGCAAGCAGCTCGGCATCTTTATTTCGCTTTGAAAAGTAGCTTTCGATTTGCGCTTTTTTCGAACTTGCTGCTTTTGACAAATCCTCTGTAAATTCATTCTGTACCGAGACCGTTGTTTTCATATAAACAAGTACTTGGGTAGCAAGTAATGGTATGAGGCTAACGAGTAAAAAAACGGAAATAATCTTTGCTTTAATTTTATTCATCCAATCTCTCCCTGCTCCTTTGAATATTCGATGCTGTTGGATGCAATCCTTATCTATATATTCGTTGGGCATCTTACCTGCAACAAGAGACGAGTTTTTTCAATGAATAAAATTTCAACAAAAAAAGCGCTCAGGCGTTAAAGAGCCATTTGCGCTTTTCGTTAAAACGTATCGTGATGAGTCATTTTTGAATAAATTTTAAAACGATCAAAAACGATCGTATTCTCTGTAAGAGATCCGGTTTTAAGCCACTTCATCGCTTCAATCACAAGAGGAGAAGCGGTTTCCTCTATGATATCTGAAGGGTGTACCCATCTTGCACCGTCAGCATCCTGACCAGAAAATTGTTTGGCAACAGCCGTTATATTCCCTTCCCAAGATAAAAGATGGTACATAATGGCCATGTGATAACCCGTTTCCTCCTTGGAAAATGGGAGTAAGAAATCGCTCATTCCAAGTCGCACAGATTCAATTACATTCAGTCCTGTTTCTTCTCGAATTTCTCTCTTTAACGCTTCTTCAATCGTTTCAAATGATTCAATTCCTCCACCAGGAAGGTCAATCCGTCCCCTATACGGTCCTGTTCGTTTATCAACGACCAGCAGTTTTCCATCCTTTTCACAAATTGCATATACACCTAAACGGCGATTGTAATCAGCTGACATGTGGCGTCATACTTTCGGCACTTTTAGCTTTTTGTAGAATATCTGCAATAAAAGCGCCTTTCGCCTTTGCATACTCATTCCCATTTTTCCATTGTCTTGTTGAGAGCTCTTCCTTTAATGCAGCATAATCATGTCGTGCTTCCTCATTCGCTCGTAAATAATTTCGGAATGCAAGATGATCCGTCCAAAATGGCGAATCCACAAGAGTTAAATGAATGTGAGCAAATCGGTGTGTATGGCTTGGAATATGGATGTCAGGATCTTTTGTAATGATATTCGGATAATCCTCACGGAATACACCGTCTTTTAAAGCGATAAAAAATCGTCGTTCGGGAATAATAGCATTGAATGATTCAACGTAAATGTATCCAGCCTGCACCAATGCTTCTGTTGCAAGCTCTATTTCTTCAGGGCGCTTTAAACCAATCATCATGTCAATAATAGGTTTGGCTAACAGTCCGGGAATAGACGTGCTGCCTATATGTTCGATTGTGGGATGTACATCTTTTAAAAGTTGATCTAGCTGCTCCTGTTCAGATTGAAAAAGTAACGGCCACCCTTGATTGTATGAAGTCACTGTAATTTCCATCATGTTCACCTCAAAAAAATAAAGTTGTTTAATAGCATAGCACATTTTAAAACATAATTGTACGATTATTCAGAAAAAAGTTACTTCATCTTCTTCCTCTACAAAGTATTTTAAAAAATAAGGAAAATAGGGTATGATCATTAAGGACGGTTTTTATTCCAGATATAGACTATGAACGATGAAAAGGAGGGTTGACCTTGAAGAAGGTAAAAACCCTTTTCTCTTTGCTCGCTGCTGTCACAGCTTTTCTTGTGACGTACTTTACGATTAAAGTGGAGCGCGCTCATCATGCAAAAGGAAGTAAGTAAAGAGAAACAGTTGCACTTATTAGTAACAATAAGCGAAGTTACCTGGCTATTTGGATGAGGGGGTAATTTCGCTTATTTGCATTTCGTTTCATTTTTAGGCGTTAGTCACTTGCCAAACTTTACTGTTTGACATATAATTTAATTAATTAAGTAATTACTTAAATAACTAATTAAGGAGGTCATGTAGTGAATGATACCTTTAAAGCCCTCTCTGATCCGACTAGAAGAAAAATTCTTGACCTTCTAAAAGAAAAGGATTTGACTGCTGGGGAAATATCCGATCATTTCAACATGTCTAAACCAAGTATTTCTCAGCATTTGAAGATTCTAAAGCAGGCGGACCTCGTTCACGATGAAAAACAAGGGCAATATGTGTTGTATTCACTCAACACGACCGTTTTTCAAGATATTATGAGCTGGGCTCTTGGCTTCGCGAAAAAAAATGATTAAGGGGGACTTACTCATGAAAAAACACATTTTACCGCTGTTGGCGATTATCGCAAGTTTGGGCGTTTGGGGATTTTTCTACCGCACACTGCCAAATCAAATGGCAAGTCACTGGTCAATTGGCTCTGGAGAAGTAGATGGTTATAGCTCAAAGATCTCTAATTTTTTCATGCTAAATGGGATTTTGATCCTGCTGTATGTGCTGCTTATTTTTGCCCCGCGAATTGATCCAAAAAAGAATAATTACAAAGCCTTTTCATCTAGCTATGGGATTATGACGAGTGTCATTATGCTCGTTCTGTCAGGCGTAAATATCTTTGTCGTACTATGGAATGCGGGTTATGATGTTCCAATGACTCGTATTGCACCCATTGTGTTAGGAATTATCTTTTTAGTCATTGGAAACTTTATGCCGAAAGTACGACCGAACTTTTTCGTTGGCATTCGCACACCTTGGGCATTGAGCAATGATAGCGTCTGGCGCAAGACTCATCGTTTCACTTCAAAGCTTTACTTTGTTTCAGGAATCATCTTCTTCCTACTCGTTTTTCTATCCACATCCCTTATTAACTGGATTATGATTCCCATTATTGGCATTCTTGTAATCGTTCCAGTTCTCTATTCGTACATGGTGTATCGAAAAGAATTGACCTAACAAACAGAATTTTTCAACTTCTCCCCTTCGCCCTTTGGTATACTAGGAGGTAGATGGGGAGTGGAATAATGAAAATCGCAGATATATACCGAGATCTACCAACAATTGAAACAGAACGTCTACTGCTACGCAAAGTCAAAGCAACGGATACAAAAGCTATCTATGCGTATGCGTCTGACCCTGAAGTCGCAAGGTATGTGACCTGGCCTGTTCATACGACAATCGGTGCCACTCAGGCATTTGTTCAATTTGTAATTGAACAGTATCGCAAGCATGATATCGCACCTTGGGGAATGGTTGTAAAAGAAACGGATGATTTTATAGGTACCATCGATTTTGTTGCCTGGCAGCCACAGCACTATACCGCTGAAATCGGCTATACCATCGGGCGTAAATTTTGGAACAAGGGATACACAAGTGAAGCCGCCGAAGCTCTTATTGACTTTGGTTTTCACAATATGGAACTAGAGCGAATTCAAGCGCGCTGTATGGTTGATAACGTGGCGTCTGCACGTGTCATGGAGAAGGCGGGAATGTCTTACGAAGGTACGATACGAAGAGCGCTCTATGTGAAAGAGCAGCATCAGGATTTAAAGCTTTATTCCATTTTACGAAATGAATGGCGAGATAATCGTTTATAATACAGAAAAGCCACGGCTCCTACTTATGCCGTGGCTTTGTTTTTAAGCGAAACGATTTTGGTTTTTAAGTGCCTGAATGTCTTTTGTGAGCTCATTAAACTTGCGATCAAGATCTTTATAAAGCGGGTCATTCATGCTGATGAAGCTTAGCTTGCCTAACACTTCTTGACGCTCCGTCTCAAGCTTTAGTGTTAACTCTTCTTCATCCTCACGCTGAGCGGTCGGAAGCTGGTCGGTAACTTTATAAATGCGCTGGTCGTCAATGACAAGCTTCTCCGCTGTTGTTTTTTCAAGGAAATACCCATCGTGTGAGACAATTACGAGCGTGCCCCTGTAATGAGCTAGCGTTTCCTCGAGCTGCTCACGGGACGGCAAATCCAAGTGGTTGGTTGGTTCGTCTAATATAAGTACGTCTCTTTCCTCTAGAATGTACATCATCAACTTACATTTAATACGCTCACCCATACTCATCAACTCAATGGGTTCCTTCCACTGTGAAGGGATGAAGCCTAAATGCTTCATCAAATTTTGAACTTTTCCTCTGTCCGCAAAGTTGTCTCGATAAAACAGCTCCTCCGGCGTTTGATGAAGTGGGAGATCAAATACTTCCTGCGTTAAGTACCCCACCTGAGCCGACGGAGAAATCCATACTTCTCCTACCGCTTCTTCATTTCCTAATATGATATTTAATAAGGTTGTTTTCCCTGCTCCATTTGGTCCTGTTAGCGCTATTTTTTCCCCATGCTGAATCGTAAAATAAGCATCTTGAAATAGTATTCGTTCTCCATACGATTTCGTTAAGTTTTTCACTTCTAAAAAGCGTTTTCCAACCTTTTGATTTGCTGTCATCGAGAAATGAACGTCATACTCTTCTTCAACAGGCTTTGCATCAATTCGATCTAATTCTTTTTGAAGTCGCTTCTGTTTTGATTTAATTTGAGAGTCTGTTCGTTTCGCCTTTACCCGATGATATTCCTTAAAACCTTCTTTTTTCGTCGACTGACTGTGGGCTTTCTCAGACCAAGATGAGAGCTGATCTAGCTGGGTCTCAATGCGCTCAACCATCTTTTGCTGCTTCTCATATTCTCGTTGCTGACTCAGTCGCCTTTGTTTTCGCGCTTCCATATAGCTCGAGTAGTTTCCTCTATGTTCAATGACCTTTTTCTGCTCAATGGACCAAATCTTTGTTGTTACTTTATCTAAAAACAGGCGGTCATGAGAAACAACGATGATCGTTCCCCGATAGGATCTTATATAAGCAGCGAGCATTTTCATACTCTCTTGATCAAGGTGATTCGTTGGCTCATCTAACAGCAGAAGATCGGCTTCTTTCGAAAATCCTCTAGCAAGACGCGATTTTAATTTCTCGCCGCCGCTTAGTTGTTCAAATGGATTAGATGGTACCCTCCACTTCTCTAATAGTTTTGCCTCCAGCACATTTTTGTCCTGTTCTGGATGTGATTCTGTCTCTTGCTGGATCATTTCTATCGTAAAAGCTGTGTGAAAATCGTGTATTTCCCCACTGGATGGACGAATCGCTCCAAGAAGAAGCTGTAATAATGTTGACTTTCCAGCCCCGTTTTTACCAATCAGTCCAATCACGTCTCCCTGCTGAACGGTGGCGTTTACTTTTTCAAAAATGACAAGATCATTTATTTCATAGCTAAGTTGCTGTAGTTTTAGTAGTTCTGTCATACGAACACGTCCCTTTCCATTAAAGGGAGAATTAAAAAATCCTCCCAAAGTTATTTGGAAGGACTAGTCTTATACAATGCATGCGGAAAAAAGCTACGGGTCGTAGCACGTGCATTATATGAAATACCGAACATTGAAAAATGGGCAGACTAATCCTATCTTTTCTACAAGTTGAAATATTTGATTTCAATTGATAAAAAATAAGATTAGTTAATCATCGTCCACCCATCATTCCTCTCTCTTGAATATTGCTCTTAGTATATCATATATTTCCCAATCACAAAAGGTGCATTTTTATGCGCGATTAAAGATCAGCAGGTGACAGATAATCGAAATGACTGGAAAAGCGCTCATTGTCATGACTTGAATTAAAAACAGACCTGATAGCAGCTGGCCGACCGCGTTTGGTAAACGCTCCTGCGCCACTTTTTTCATACGTCTAGCCGCCATTATCCCAACAACCCAGCCACCAATAGAGATGAGTAACGTGACGACTGTTTTAGGCGAAAGAGTTTCAGAGGGTAAATCAATAAATCCAATCACGATTAATAAAATTGGAATGATCTCAAATACCGCGCTTTGAAGAAACATCATGTTTTGTGCTTTGGAAATCTTTTTATGTATATCCTTACTATTTTCCTGGACAATGACCCCGATTTTTTCATAGGTTCTTTTATAAATAAACGTAAGCCCTAAAACGGCAATAACCACCGCAAGAGCAAAATACATACTTCCCATACGTTCACCTCCTTTTTATACATTCTATATATCATACTAAAAGTTACAGCTTCTTCACAAATTCATAGCTTGGTTTTGTGAAATGCATCTTTTCTTCATAAAAACGATGCGCCCCTACGCGATGAGTAGCTGATGCAAGCGCTATGTTTGTACAGCCTTCAGCTCTTGCCCATTGCTCTACTGACTCAAGAAGCTGCTTTCCGTAGGTTTTTGACCGACTTGCTTCATCCGTGATAAGGTCAAAGACATATACATGCTTTCCGTAATAAAAATTTGTTTGAATTTTACAACCCGCAAGTGCGACAATCTCGTCTTCTAGCCAAAGAGCTAAAAGCTGGTAGCCTTCTGTTACCATGTTTTTTAAGAGATCTAGATACTCACCTTCTGTTAGCTCCGTGCGAAGCTGTCTCATAATTGGATACGCGCGTAGAAATTCCTCCTGCGTTCTTAATTCCTTCATGTGAGCCATTGATATTGTCATCTCATTGTCCCCTTTGTCTCAATTAAATTCGTTCGTTCTCGCCATTCGTGCTCGAGCATACTCATTTCAATTAAACTCCAATAACTCTCCCCTACTTTCTTTATATCACGTAGCACCCCTTCTTGTCGAAAACCAATCCTCTCATACACGCGCAGCGCAGTGATGTTGGAGTGAAAAACTCCTAGCGATATGCGATGAAGTCCAAGTTGTTCAAAGCCAAATTTCAGTACTTCTTCTACCATACTTGTACCGAACCCTTGCTTCCGCCCATCCGGATTTCCAATGAGAACTTTTGCGATTCTTCCTGACCCGTTTTCATAATCAATTCTTCCGATCGCGATATGTCCTACCGCACGTCCCGTTCCATTTTCAAGTGCGGTAAAGATATAGGAGGAGCTCCCTTCTTCGTTTGCGCCTTTTATGTAAGCCTTTAGCTGCCTAGACGTAAGTGGGTACGTAAACGCTCCACCTGCAATCTGTAACAATAGCTCTTCAGAATAAACCCATTTTATCAATTGCTGAAAATCACTTTTTGTAAAATAGCGTAACGTAATCATTGTTCTCCTCCTTAAAACACCTTTATCACAGGGTATCGGCGTAAGAGCGGTCTTATGATTACTTTTTACAAAAAAAGCATGAAGCGAGAGGCTTCATGCTTTTGAATTAATTACCCGCTGTATTCGTACTAGTTGTATCAGCTGGGTCAGGCTTTGAGTCAAGCTCATTGCCTGGATTTGAATTTGCATCTTCAAGCTTTTGCTGACCTTCTGAGCGTAGCTTGAAGTATTGGTATAGTGCCTCATTGGCAATTTCTTTACTTAATCCGTTGTCGTAACCAGGCGTATAAGCTGCTGGTGCAACGGCTGCAAAAGCGATTTGCGGGTTGTTATATGGTGCAAATCCTACGTACGTTGAGTTACGTACTTCAGGAGGATTTGCTTTACCTGTTCCATAAACGAACGTCTCAGCTGTACCTGTTTTCGCCGCAACGATGTTACGAAGACCGCTGTAGCGGCTGTATTGGCCTGTGTAATATTTAGCTGATGTTCCGTGTGTTCCTACAACAACTCGTCGCATTCCTTCTTTTATCACGTCAATATTTTTCTGTGACATGACAATACGGTTCAGTACCGTTGGTTGACTTGCGTACACAAGCTGACCTTGTTCATCAGGATTATCGCTTGGCGTACGAATTTCCTTCACGATGTGAGGCTGCATGCGATAGCCATTGTTGGCAATTGTTGAAACATACTGTGCCATTTGAAGTGGTGTATACGTGTCAAGCTGACCAATCCCGATATCAATTACATTACCAAGAGGTGGTTTATTTGCTCGGTAACCAATCGTTTCATTTGGTAGATCGATCCCTGTTTTAACACCTAAGCCAAATTGACTGTAATAATTTCGCATCGTTGATAAAATGTTTGAATCAATATGAAGCGGCTGATCGTATCCGTAGTGGCCGTTTCCGATCGCAATGACCGTTCTCCACATAAATACGTTTGACGATACTTCTAGTGCTTCTCGTACGTTTGGTGCTGAGTACGGTGAATGAGAAGATTTTTTAGGCGGCGTTCCTCTGAACTTCAGCGCTGTATCTGGGAAACGCGTGTACTGGCTAATCGCACCTGAATCTAATCCTGCAAGGGAAGTAGCCCCCTTAACAGCAGATCCCATTTCATACGCCGAGTTAATATTCCCTAGCGCATAGTCATCAATTTTCCCCGTCTTCTTATTATACTTCTTCCCGACCATCGCTAAAATGTCTCCTGTATTTGGGTCCATTAAGACGATAAACGCACGATCAAGATATTGTGTCCCTGCTTTGGCTGTTTTATATTCCATAAGCTTTTGTGTTACAACATCCTCTAACACCTTTTGAAGTTGGATATCAACCGTTAAGACGATGTCATGTCCACGCTCGCCGTCAAAGACGGTTTTCGTTTCCTTCACCTGTCCAGATTTATCCGTGACGTTTTTAACTTTTGCTTTTTGACCAATTAACATGCTTTCGTATTGTTGCTCAATATAACTTTTTCCAACTTGGTCATTCCGGCTGTATCCATGTGAGAGGAAATAATCCAGCTGTTCTCTTGGCAAACCTTCTGATGGGCTCGTCACGTCTCCTAAGATAGAACGTAGTGTTTGACCATATAAGTTTTTACGCTGCCAATACGTCGTTGTTTCGACACCAGGAAGTTCATCAAGGTGCTCACTCACCACCGCGTATTCAGAATTAGACACGTTTTGGTTTTTAACACTTTGTTGTGTCATCGCATAGCCAGCGTTCATGCGGCTATAAATTAAAATAAGCGGTAGATCTTTTTCAACACTTTTAATTTCTTTATCTGTCACCCGCTCAAGCTGCAGCTTATATACTTCAGCGTTGGATAATTTTTTAATTTCCACTGCCGATACTTTCTTCTGAGCTTCTTTTGGATGCTTTAAAATCCAGAAGTCTTTTTTGTCACGTTCTGTCACTTTTTTAAGATCTTTGTCGCTGAATTTGATCATTTTTGACAACTTTTCAGCTACTTCTAGCTTGTCTTGTGCTTTAGTTGTGCTCAAACGTGTGTATGTAACAGAATTTAGCGGCTCATTGTCCACTACAACGCGGTTGTATCGGTCAATGATCTTCCCACGTGGTACGGGGTTATCTACCGTTACATCCTCCGTTTTTTCGACTTCACGTTTGTAGTTTTCACCACTTACAATTTGAACAAATCCTAGTCTCAAAATGAGAACGGAAAAAAGTAAAAATACGACAAAAAACAGTAAATTCATTCGAAGAGGAATGTGTGTTTTTTTCTTCTTTTTTGCTTTGTTCGTCTTTTTCATGTACTACGTCTCCTACCCTTTTAAACATTCATCTACACTAGTATACAAAATAAGTATAATAATAGAAAGTTTATACACCAATTCTACAAAAATTAGCGTGCAATTCCTTCTATTTTACTAGTCATATTCCTGCAAATTCCGTTTGCGGTGAAAAAGCATTCAGGAAGATGTTCACCAACTCCTAACTTTATCACGTTCTCTCTAGAAATTCTCGCTATTTTTTCATTACTACTTCGTTCGAATAGTTTGATTATTCAAATTTAAGTGCTTTTCTCCTATCTACTTTTGTCTGAGCTCGTGATATAGTGGAATAAAGATCCATTTTTTCGACAAAAGGGGTGATTAAATGCCAGGAAATGCACTGTACTATAGCACACAGGAAGTAGGAGCATTATTAAACCTGCATCACCAGGAAGTAGTGGAGCTTTGTGAACACCATGCATATGCAGATTGCATTCAAGTAGGAGGACACTGGTTCATTCCAAAACACCACTTTCCCAAAACTCCCTCAAACCATTCATCCAGCCTAGATATGATTACCTTCATGAGTGAATACCTTTAAACATTCCTCGCGTATTAATCAGCACTCCGTACAAATGCGGAGTGCTGTTTTATTTTTTCTCGGCATAGCGCATAAATCCGATTACGAGAATATTGATGACCCCATTTGTTAACAATGAAAAGCCCATCACCGGTTCACCATTTAAGAAAAGAATAATAGCTGTTACGAATAAATAAACCGCTTCTACAATTAATAGACCAATCGTTAACTGCTTGAAAAACTGATTGTTCACCAGATAACCAATCGCAGATCCAAGTAAAAGCAAACCGAACGTCAATCCAGCATAGTAGGCTTCGTTGCTCCACTCGTATCGCAGCAGCATCATAGGCGCGGCATCTTTTAATCCGGCTGTACTGATATAAAGGTAGCGAATTGCAGATAAAATAAGCGCAAATACAATTAACTTCTTCATTATGCTCTCCCTTTCTGCCACATTTCTGCCGATTTAAAAAATGGCTTCAGTCGAATCATACCCTGAAGTAATCGCGGGGTACATTCATCGCCCGCTCCTCTTCTTTCTTATATCTTCCCCCTTTTTGATGATTTTACCAACCGTTTTCACGTTTTCTTAAAATCTCTCCTAAGGTCATGATTGCGTACTATTTTGGGACTGCATTCATATAGATAAAAAGAGGTTGTCTATGGAACGGAGGGTGTGTGTATGTCGTGGTTTGAGTCACTTATTTTAGGCATTATTCAAGGTCTTACGGAGTTTTTACCAATTAGCAGTACAGGTCATCTCTATTTAGGAAGGCATTTGTTTGGATTAGACGAGGCAGGCTTATTTCTCGATACGATGCTTCATATCGGAACGGTACTAGCCGTATTTGTTTTTTACAAAGATGAATTCGTACATATGATTAAAAAACCGTTTAGCAAACTAACCTTTCTCCTTATTATCGGAACCATCCCCGCAGTAGTGGTAGGATTACTTTTTAAAGATTACTTTGAAACTATATCGAAGACGGGGGTTACGATAGGATGGGAGTTTTTAGTGACGGGCCTATTTCTATGGTTTGCAGATTCCATTAAAAATGGACGAAAAAAAATGGATGACATCACGTATACAGATGCGTTTGTTATTGGAACTTTTCAAGCAGCGGCCATTTTTCCGGCTATTTCACGTTCTGGACTTACGATTGTGGCAGCGCTTATACGAAAGCTTGATCGTGAAACGGCTGCCTATTTCTCTTTTCTTCTTTCTACACCTGCGATCGTTGGCGCGATGATTTTACAGCTGAGCGACGTTGTCGGCGGTAAAGTCGAATCCATTTCTCTTTTTTCACTATTTGTAGGTACCCTTTCCTCCGCTCTCTTTGGCTATGTGGCGGTAAAATGGATGATTGGGTATTTAAAAAAGCATTCTTTGAAGCTGTTCGCTGTGTATGTGTGGGGGTTAGGCGGTCTGATTTTATTCTTCCAAATGACTGGACGATTTTAAAAAGAGGATGGAGCCAAAGGCCCCATCCTCTTTCCCTTTTATGATGCAGAAGATAATTTTTCTGCGCGTTTCTTTTCTGATTCTGCGACGATGACCGCACATGCTGCATCACCCGTAATGTTAACGGCTGTACGCGTCATGTCAAGAAGTCGGTCAATCCCGATAATGAGGGCAATTCCTTCTACCGGAAGATTAACAGAGTTTAAGACCATCGCAAGCATAATGAGTCCTACCCCTGGCACTCCAGCTGTTCCAATACTTGCTAAAACAGCCGTTAGCACCACGGTGATGATTTGAACAAATGATAGATTAACATCGTATACTTGCGCGATAAAGATTGTTGCTACCCCTTGCATAATCGCTGTCCCATCCATGTTAATCGTTGCGCCTAACGGCTGAACGAAGCTACTAATGGATTCTGGCACACGCAAATTCTTTTGTGCCGTTGACATGGAAACCGGCAGCGTCGCATTACTACTTGATGTACTAAAAGCGACTGCCATAGCGGGTGCAAATCCTTTAAAGAATTCAATTGGGCTTCGCTTAGCTAAGAGCATAATTGTTGATCCATATGTAAGAGCCGTGTGAATCAGAAGCCCTGCTAGCACGACGGTCATGTATAACCCCATCGCTTTAATTGCATCAATTCCTTGACTTCCTACAGCTGTTGCAATTAAACCAAACGTTCCGTATGGCGCAAATTTCATCACGAGGTTTACAAGGTACATCATGAGTTCGTTTCCTTGTTCAATCACATTGTACACGGCCTTTGTTTTATTGTTTAAGATCGCAAGACCGAGACCGATAAAAATCGAGAAAACGATAATTTGAAGCATGTTTCCTTCTACCATTGCTCGTACTGGATTCGTCGGAATAATGTTAAGCAGCGTTTCGCTGATTGGAGGTGCTTTTTGGGCATCGAAAGTTGCACCTGTTTTGTCAAATTCCCCTACTTTTCCTGGTTGCAGAGCAAAAGCTAATACTAAGCCAATGACGATGGCTACCGTTGTCGTGACCAAAAAGTATGAGATCGTTTTAGCACCGATACGTCCTAATTTTTTTGGATCACCAAGCCCAGCTGTTCCAAGTGTAATAGAGAAAAAAACAATTGGGACTACTAACATGTTAATAAGTCCTAAAAAGATTTTTCCTAGCGGTGTAAATAAAAATGTGTTTACTTTTTCAAAAACGTCTGGCGAAGCAATGTTCATCACAAGCCCCACTACTGCCCCTAAAAGCAGGGCAATAATAATCTTTGTTGATAACTTCATCCAACATCCCCCTTGTCGTTAATTTTCTTTATCTATATATAAAAAGATAAAAGCCATTAGCACAGAATACGAATATAATAGATTGAATATTTAGAATTTTTATCACGCCAAAAATTCCGCTATGTAAAAATGAATAAAACAAATGAGAAATGAAAAAATGTAAATACGTGATGTGTAAAAACCTGGAGGTGTTATCTTGAAAATCGTTGAAATTTGCAAAGTATGTAATGGAGTTGGAAAACTAGATCGAAAGTTGCCGCTGTTCAAAAAAAATTGTCCCCTTTGTCAGGGCAGCGGCACTTATACTCAATCATTAAGTGATTACCGTAGTTAGCCATTTCGCTTGTTATGTACACTATAGCAAGTTATTCCTTAAAATAAAACCCTAATAGTGAAATTTTAAACCTTTTTTTGTAAAATTTTGTAGAAATTTTGCTTCAGTGACGTTTCAATATGGTGAATGGTGTACTCTTCTATTAAAGCCTCTGAATAGACGTATAGCGCATATGTTTGAACACGACACGCCCTATCAATTCCTGATTGAATGCACTTTACTGACTGCAAATAGCGCGAGAGAAACACGGTTGTTTCTCTTTTACCTCTTCTCCATCGCTGAATGGTCATAAAGCCCTTTTGCTCATACCCAACTGCATTGTTCTTCCACTGTATATAAGAGTGAAGCCACACTATAATCAACCATGCTGCATAGCTGTAGATTGAAAGTGGTGTGTAATAGACGAGAAAACCAAGGAGCACATAAATAAAAAGAGAAAATCCGCTAAATAAGTTATGAAGTACATAAAGAGCATAGCCTTGTGTCGGTGACTTTATGCGTGGCTTTTCATAAGTGAACTCCGGCAAATAAGCGTCTAAATATGCTTGTAATGTGTGCTTTTGAACAATAGGAAAAAGCTCAATTGTTGCCTCTTCACCTGATCCTATTCCGACATTTTCTACTTTTACGCGCACTGATCCCGTCATCAGAAAACGAAGCGGCTCTTCTAGCACGATCGACCGAATATAGTGAACAGGAATTCGGTACGTTTTTCGATTTAACACCCCGTACGAAACGATGAGCTCCTCTGACTCACGCGCAATTACATAACGACCATACCTCAAAAACGTTCGAATGCCGCTGGCCATCCAAATCAAAAGCAACAGCCCTACAGCGCTTAGAAAGATTACCCATCCATGTTCTAGCCAGAACGATAGGTGTAACATGTTTTTTGCATCATTCTTTAAAAAACTTCCTTTTGGAAGATCGTCTTTAAGCCAATCCGTTACTTTCCCAAACAGCCAAAAACCAAATGAGATAGCAGGTAAAAGAATACGGACATCGAGTGATAAGATGACTAGGTCTTTTATTCCTAATCGCCACGTGTTGTTTGATGGTTTTGTTGAAAGTTGTTGCTTGAAAATTTCTTTTTCTAGACGTTGAACAACCGCATGTTTCAATACGAACAGGACCTCATCTCCTCCAATGGTCTCAACCTGCACATTTTCGATTTTTAGCCACCGCTTTATTAATGAATCACTTGTATGCACGGATCGAACGCTCTCGAGTGGAATGGTATTCACAGATTTTGATAGCACACCTCGTTCGATCACAATGCTATTTTCTGTTAGCGAAAACGTATGGTTGAACCAAGATAAAAAAGACCATAGCACGGTTAAAACGGCAAAGATTCCGACAATAACAGGCCACTGTAGGGAGGTTGGATTAAAAATCGTCACACCCACAAACGGCACAAAGAAGTTGCGAATCGTTTGGACGTTTTGATAGATGAATTCAATCCAGTGGTTTCTCAGCTTCATCTTGCATCACTTCCTTTTTCTTCACGACGTTCATTACGATTCTCTTTATTTCTTCGGCGTTCTCTTTTGAAATATATTCAAATCGATGAAGGCTACCTGCGGTGTAAAGGACAATGGCACAGACATGTTTTTTACGTGCTAGTACACCTTGTTGAATGTTGACATGCTGAACGTTAATCGTTGGAATTAACACTTCTTCTATGCTCCATCCCCCGTTTACTAGTAAAATAGTGGACTCATCAAATTCATAGCGCGCATGACGATAGCGAAGCGGTAGCAGCACGGCATTTTTTAGTAGCCAGTACGCACTAATGACAATAAGATACCCATACCAAATAATCTTTAGCAGAGGGTGCCAATAATGGATAACGTGATAATGAAACAATGCCCACGCCCCTATTCCGATTGCGACCGCGATCAAAAAACTGATAAGGGACTGAAGACGCCAGATAGTAAGAGAAATACGATCAATTCTGTTCATGAATACTGTTCTCCTTTCTTACAAATGAAAAGCGGCTATAAGCTAGCCGCTTCATTGACTTATGAAATAGTTGTTTCGTACTTGGTCACCCCACTAGAGGTAAAATGGCGACGAACTCTAAAAATAGCGAATGCGCTACAACATAACAAGAGCGCTGAAATATCAAATGCTCTTATCACACCAAAGTAGTCGGTAATTGCGCTTAACAGCAAGGTCGATGCCCCGAAAGAAACGGTCGCAATGACGTTTTGAACGGAAAAAATTTTCGGCAACGCGTCTAGAGATGCTGATTTTTGAAGAGTTGTTTGAATAATGATCACTTTCATTTGTTCTCCTACTCCGTACAAACCTGATAAGAGGAGTGCGGCCCATCCAACGGTAGTATGACCAAAACCGACCGTCATGAGCGCGAGAAACAAAGAGCTGTAAAAAATAATCATGCCGTAATGTGCTGGTTGAAAGCGCGCTGAATACTTGGCGGATAGGAGCGAGCCAACGATCATTCCGCCGAAAAAGACTGCGTTAATATAGCCCCACCACGCTTGAGAAAGATGAAGCTGTTGCTCCACATACACATATAAAATAGCAGCAATCCAGACCCCTGTCGCTAATCCTTCTAAAAAGGAAACCCACGTTAATCCCTTTAGAACACTACTTTTAAAGGTCAACTGCCATCCTTCTCGAATAGATGTAAGCATAGGAGGAGCCTCCAAACGCGAACGTGTTGGCGTTTCGACTTTTAATACAAACATAAAAACCGTTGCCAGCATATAAAAAAAGAGACAAATGAAAAGAAGCGCCGTAGAGTGAAACGCAGCAATCAAAATGCCGCCTAAAGGCCAAGCGCCAAGACGAACCATCTGATCAATACTTGCAATTAAGCTATTGGCTCTATGAAGCTGCTCATCACCTACCAAAATGGGCACACACGTATTTCGAATTGGATTTGCAATGCTATCTAGTAGGGAGATGCACATCATAAGCAGTAAAATAACCCAAACGGGTCCCGTAAAGATGTGAATAAATCCAATCAATCCTACTAATAATAGCGTCTTCCCTAACTGTGACCACGCAAGTCCTTGTTTAAGCGACACGCGATCTATCAAAGCAGGTGCGAAAATGCCCCCTGCAAACATGGCGATATTCACAAGAAATGGAATAAGCGCTGTCGCTGTCGCGCTCCCCGTTTGATTGTAAATAAACGTAACGAGTGCAACAACGTACCAAACATCCGCTAAATTAGCGCACGACTGCCCCAAAACGAGAGTAAAAAACGATTTATTCATCATGATCTCACCTTTCATCTTATGAAGTTGTCAATATGCTTGAAAGATTGATCACGACCTACATGTTTTCACCTCTTTAACGGATTATCTTTCCATTATACAAGATAATCCCTTTCTTTTTTAGTGTTTTTTTCCATTTATCTGCTCTTTCCTATTCAAATGGGATTAAAATTGTTCTTCTTCTCAACCTTTTGTATAATGAAACTGGTTCACATTAGATAAGTAAGAAGAAACCGCATAATTTCACTACTTCTTCCCCTTGTTCTAATAATCGTTTATAGTATAATAAGGCTTGATTGGCATTAGAAAAAACTGAGGTGTAAAGATTGAAAACATATTCGAAATTTTTAGCCGCGACGTCGATTACATTTATGCTTGCGGGCTGTTCTTTGCTTCCGAATCACTCCGATAAGGGCAAAAAAGAACAAAAATCAACTCCTATTACAAAAATCTCGTCTCCTGTTCAGTACTATCCTTCTGCTACGCCATTTAAAGAGGGCGTAAACAGAGGCCAAATTACTTCTTATCTTCATTCAAAGCTTGATATTGATGAAGTAGAATTAGGCTTAATGGAATTGTCACAGGACGAATACGATACGGATGACTACATATATCAAGAAGGTCAATTGATTGACAATGATGAACTTGATGATTGGTTAAAGCGTTCATCTACAACAGATAAAGGGCTAAATCCACCGATCAAAACAAAGAAGGATGCAAGTGTGGATGACAAGCTAAAAGCGGAGGAAGATAATCCAAAGTATTTGGCCTATGTTCTGGAACAAGATTACTTAGACAAGGACGGAAATGTGGCGGGAATGTCACTTGGTCTCGTTCTTCACTCAACGTATTATTTTAAAACAACCGATTCTCAGGGCCTGATTTACAATGGTTCTAAAAAATTAAGTACACAAAAAGCACAGGAATACGGCAAAAAAGTAGCACAAAAAATCGTGGATCAGCTTCGTAAAAAGAAGGATACGAAAGATCTACCAATCTACTTTACGCTGTTCCAAGAATCAAATAAGGGTGATATTTTACCAGGACAATTCGTTTCATCCAACTATATTAAAGGCAGCGGAGACAAATTAGGCGGCTGGGATGATTTGAATCGTAAATATTATCTCTTCCCTTCTACTGCTGCTGATAAGGACCAAAAGGAAGTAGCGGGTCAAATCGGGTTATTTCAAGATGAGCTCAACAAATACTACGGAAAAAGTCGCACCATGCCTGTTGTAGCAAAAGGGCTATTCGTAGATAAAAATCTTCAAAAGCTCTCCGTCGAAATTCCGGTTGCGTCTATGAGTAAAACCGAAATCATTTCGTTAAGTCAATTTGTAGCGAATATGCTAACAGAGGGCGCGCTACCAAATCACTCCATTATCGAAGTGAAAATTACGGCGCTTGATAAAATTCGCAGTTTCATTTTATTTGATCCGAATGAAGACGAGCCGTTCATTCATGTATATGACTGATCATAAAAAAGCGTAGAGGGAATGACCTCTACGCTTTTTTATGTTTCAGATGACAAGTAATTTAATTATGCTAATTTATAAGAAGAAAGGTTATACCACGCATGCATCGTAAAATGCTCTAACTCCTCTTCTGCTGTCCCTTCATAAAACGCGCGAAAATCCTCTGTCGACATGCCGTAACGCTGCTCACACCACTCAAGAAAAATCTCAAGATCGTCTTCTGCTGTTAGCTCTTCAAATGTAAGCATGTGCTTTTTCTTGTACGCTTCATCACACTGACAAAAAAGCAGTGATTTGCTTGAATCGACATAATAACCACGGTCAAGACACTCTTCACAATCTGGACGATGATACCTCATCAATTTTCCTCCTCTTTCTTTAATCGCTATATTTTTCTATACAGTATCTCCAATTAAAGCCTTTTTTATTCGTTGTGCTTGGTTTAACTAAAAATTTTTGTTATAGTGAGAAAAATCAAAAATTATTTCTTTCATCAGGAACTATTCGCTATAATGGATAGAGAAGAATGAACACATGCAGGAGTTTATAATGAAGAAATATCTTTTGTTACTCATTCCTTTTTTCTTTTATGGAAGACAGCTGTTGGTTTACTGGGGAGATCTCTTTTTTTGTCTCCAAGTTTTTGCGAGCATTTCTGTTTTGACAGGGTTTATGGTGTTGCTACTGAAACGAACCACTTTATCAACCATGCTGGACTGGACGATAGCGACATGTTTTTCAATTTATTTTTGTTTTCTTTTTCATATCACAGTGGAAGTGGTTGCCTTTCCCGATCTTCATTCACCTGACTGGTCGAATCTCTCCTTTATCGTACAAACGGTGAACGTTCATCCGATAAGGGGTATTCTCGACATTGTAAGGAATAATCCAAACGCTACATTTCAAATTGTCGGCAATTTGCTCATGCTTTCTCCCTTTGCCTTTGTCATGCGCTATTTTTCATGGGTCAATAGCACAAAGAGAACGATTATGTATGGCTTTTTTCTTTCTTTTGTCATTGAAGTTATACAATTAGTTGAAACGGCTGTGGATATGGTGTGGCAGCTAGGCATAAGAAGAAGTCCTGACAGTTCAGATGTGTTATTGAACACAGCAGGAGCAATGTTTGGTGCGCTTGCTTATCATGTATGGAAAACGGTGAAACAACCTTCTTTCGGAAAAAACGGTAGATTAAAACCAACTATTCAGGATCAGCAAGAGGATTATTAGTTCTTTATTATGTAAGGAGGAAAAAAGATGAATGCACAGTATCCGATTGGTCCATTCGTAAAGCCAAGCTCATATAGTTTAGAGGAAGTAAAACAGTGGATAGAGGATATCCGAAGCTTTCCGCGCCTTTTAAAACAGATTACGCATCAGCTATCTACCAATCAGCTTGATACTCCTTACCGTAAAAACGGATGGACCGTTCGTCAAGTCGTTCATCACGTAGCTGATTCTCATATGAACGCGTTTATTCGTTTTAAGCTAGCTCTAACAGAAGATTTTCCACTCATTAAAACATATGATGAGAAAAAATGGGCAACTCTTTCTGATTGTAGTCTTCCTATCGAAGCATCTGTGAAAATGGTTGAAGGGATTCATGAACGCTGGTATGCCTTAATCAAAGAGATGGATGAAACGGACTTTCACCGCACAATGAATCACCCGGAATACGCAGATCCACAGCCATTGTATACAAATCTCGGGTTGTACTCTTGGCATGGGCGACATCACCTTTCACATATCGAACTTGTTGCTCATGCACAGAAAGCATAAAAAAAGCGAGCAGGATCGTTTCTGCTCGCTTTTTAACGACTTTTAATCAATAGGGAAATCGCTTCTTCTACCACTTTTGAGGTGTCTCCGCCCTCTTCTTGAGCTTCTGTAATGCAGTGCTCTAAGTTGGTTGCGACGATTTGAGCAATCGTGCGATCAACGGCACTTCGGATTGCAGAGAGCTGTGTTACAACATCTTTGCAATCTTTTTGTTCTTCCATCATGCGCAGAACGCCTCGCACCTGACCTTCTGCACGTTTTAGACGATTTTTTGTTTGATCGGTATACTTCATTTTCTATCCCTTCTTTTACTCAAAATGATTTTCTGTCTTCACCTACTACTCACACGTGCACATGTAGCCACGAACGTCAAAGCCTAACTTTTTCAAGCGTCTCACGCTCAAATTACGAGAGATTCGGTCGTTCACAATAACCACTACTTCACGTAAAGGTATGTCACTGTGATGACGTTCTAAATAGGCGAGTGGTATATGAATGGCAGAAGGACAAGGTTGCTTTGTTATTTCGTTAAAATGACGAACATCTACGAGCGAAATTCCAGATTGCTCGCAGTCCACGCTGTCTACTTTTCTTACTCCCTGAACGGGAACATAGCGCTGATAAAATAGCGCAATAACCAGCAACACCATCGCGATTCCAATGACTAATATTGTCATATATTCCTCCGCTAAACTAGATTATGAATTTTTAAGTGTCTTTTATTATACGTGAAGGGGTATTGAAAAGCAAAATGAAATGCTCTTTTTTTACATTTCTTGAGCCCATTTTTTAATTTTGACGTTTTTACGAACGTTTGTTTTTAGCTGTTGTATATTGTGAATGAGTACGCTATCATTAAAGCATACCTCGTAGCCATGAGCGTATATCAATATCCTATAGGAGGCGATACAGATGGCTTCTTCCTCACACAAAACTCACAAACAGGAATTTGTTCAAAAACTTAAAAAGCAAGGAATCAAAATTGGTTTTACCAAGCCTCGCTCACAAATTACTTCCTTATTTCAACTTCCTTTTAAAAGAGCCAAAGCCTTGAATTAACGAAATTCTTTCTAGTGGATACATACTAAATAGCCGTAGTCCCCTCACCTATGGGGATTCGGGTATTTTATTTGGAGTGATGCAAAAGCGTACGTTGCTGAGCCATTCTTCGCTTGATCCAAAGAAAGAAGATAACAAAAAGAAAGACAAGCGCCGAAGCAGAAAATGTAACGAGCGGAAACTTTAACAGCAAGCGACCAAAGTAATAGTACAGGGTGGCCATCGGTATGCTTGCAAGACCAACCATTAAAATGTACGAGGGATATCGCATTTGAAGAGAAGCAGCTAGAAAACAGGCTGCATCAGTCGGCGCTCCCGGGCTCGACATAATAAAAAATAACGGCCAATGTTTCCCCTTCAGTTTCTGAAAAAGCTTGGGGTACTTGCGCTTTAAACGTACAAACACTTCTGTTCTTGCGTAATGATTGCCAAGCAGATAAATGATGCTTTCTGTAATGCCCATACTGATGATGGTCATAATAATTGTTTCAACAGGAGAAAACAGCATTCCTCCCATAATAATAAATAGGGAGCTAGGAATAAATAATAAAATTCGAAATGAGAACGCGAGGACGAACAATAGATATGCGTAATCGTGCTGATGGCGAATCCAATGTTGAACATCATTTATCGTTATATGATATCGATCGGCTGTTATCCAAGCGATGGACCACAAGCTGATCAAGGCGAGAATCGGAATGAATTTTTTCATGGGAAACCTCCTACGATTCTTTTCCCGATTTCTCTACTGTACAATCCACGTATTGATCATTTCAACTATTTCTTCTTTTAACATTCTTCCTTCGCATACAAAAAAAGGAATCTAGTAAAGATTCCTTTCTGCAGAAGAAGACCGCATCATTAAATCGAAAAGTCTTCTGGAACAAACACTTTTAATTGTTTTGGAAGAACATACACCTCTTCTCCAACTGATAGGTTCAATTCCCTTGCTTCATCCTTTGTTAGTTCTGCTTCTAAAAATTCATTATTGTCTAGGCGATTTAACTCCACTCGCACGACTGAACCAATCGCATGAACATGAAAGACACGTGCTAAAATTCGCTCTGTATGTTCGTTATTGCGGGTGATTTTTAAATCGTGAGGTCGCACATATCCAGTCGCATCTCCGGACGTTTCAAGGTGATTATCTGACAGAGTGGTTTGAATAGACCCGTGATGAAGTCGTCCCTTTTCCAAACGTCCGTGAAAGAGGTTTACGTTTCCTAAAAAGTTGTAGACGAATGGTGTTTGTGGATGATCATACACTTCTTCTGGAGACCCAATTTGCTCAATCGCCCCCTCATTCATCACTACAATTCGATCTGCTACGTCTAATGCTTCCTCTTGATCGTGGGTCACAAAAATACTCGTAATATGAAAGTCATCATGAAGCTTACGAAGCCATCTACGAAGCTCCTTTCGCACCTTCGCATCCAATGCACCAAATGGTTCATCCAATAGAAGAACCTTTGGCTCGACCGCAAGCGCTCGTGCAAGCGCAACCCGCTGCTTTTGGCCGCCGGATAATTGATCTGGATAGCGGCTAGCCAAATGATCAAGCTTAACAAGCGATAAGAGCTCTTCAACTTTTGCTTTTATTTCTGCTTTTGAGGGACGGACGTTTCGCGGTCGAACCTTTAATCCGTACGCGACATTATCAAATACAGTCATATGACGGAACAAGGCATAGTGCTGAAATACAAACCCCACTTGCCGTTCGTTCGCTTCTAATGAGTGGGTTGGGCGGTCATCAAATAAAATCGTGCCCTCATCTGCTGATTCTAGACCTGCGATAATTCGAAGAAGCGATGTTTTCCCTGAACCTGACGGACCTAATAATGCAACCAATTCACCCCTTTTAATTGTTAAGTCTATATTTTGTAACGCTTTGAAAGATCCGAAGTTTTTTGAAATGTTTCGTATTTGAATACTCATCTTTCGCTCTCCCCTTCGTCATAAGCAACAACTCGTTTTGTTTTCCATTCGATTATATTTTTAGCGATCAGAGTCAAGATGGCGATGATCGACATGAGCGAGGCAACGGCAAAAGCTGCTGAAAACTGATACTCATTGTAGAGGACTTCAATATGAAGTGGCATCGTGTTTGTTTCTCCACGAATATGACCAGATACAACCGATACGGCCCCAAATTCTCCAATAGCACGCGCATTTGCTAAAATTAATCCATACAGCAATCCCCATTTAATATTAGGAAGCGTCACATGCCAAAACGTTCTCCATCCACTTGCTCCTAAAATGGTAGACGCTTCTTCTTCAGACGTTCCCTGCGCTTGCATAAGTGGAATTAGTTCACGCGCCACAAATGGAAATGTGACGAATAACGTCGCAAGTAAGATGCCTGGCACAGCGAATATAATTTGAATGTTATGATCTAGGAGGTATTCGCCAAAAAGACCTTGTGCACCGAATAGAAGAACGAAAATTAATCCCGCAATAACAGGCGAAATGGCTACTGGAAGGTCAATAAGCGTCAGTAAGATATTTTTCCCTTTGAACTGAAATTTTGTAATCGCCCATGCTGCTGCAATTCCAAACAAGGCGTTGAGCGGAATTGAAATTAATGCTACTAGGAGCGTCAACTTAATGGCAGAAAGCGCATCAGGGTTCGTAATCGCTTCTAGATATACTCCCCAGCCTTTTTCCAGTGCTTTTGTGAAGATGGCTACAAGTGGCACAATAAGAAACAGTGCCAAGAATAATAAGGCGATCGTAATAAGCAGCCATTGCACAGGATTTGCTTTTTTCTTTGTTTTTATTGTTGCTGTATTTGTCGTATGAGATAAAGGTACGTGACCTGCCACTATGCTGCACCTCCGTAACGTTTGTGCGTCCAGCGCTGAATAAGATTAATGACTAATAAAAGCAGAAATGAAATAAGCAGCATAACGGTCGCAATAGCGGTAGCCCCTGTGTAATCATACTGCTCAAGCTTTGTCATAATGATTAGCGGCGTAATTTCTGTTTTCATCGGCATATTCCCCGCAATAAAAACAACGGATCCGTACTCACCAATTGCGCGTGCGAAGGCAAGCGAGAACCCGGTTAAGATGGCTGGTATGAGAGGAGGAAATATGACCCTTGCAAACGTTTGGAAATTGGTTGCGCCCAAGCTTTGTGATGCTTCTTCTACTTCTTGTTCGAGCCCTTCTAAAATAGGCTGAACCGTACGTACAACAAATGGAAGCCCAATAAAGGTAAGCGCAATGACAATTCCGATAGGCGTAAAAGCAATTTTAAATCCGACTAGCTGTCCTAGCCAGCCGTGCGGTGAATAAAGGGTTGTGAGCGTAATACCTGCCACTGCCGTAGGAAGAGCAAAAGGCAAATCAACTAATCCATCAATTAATTTCTTTCCTGGAAACGAATAGCGTACGAGAACCCATGCAATCAGAACGCCGAATATAGCGTTTATACAGGCACCAATAAACGCTGTTCCGAAGCTCAATCGATAGGAAGCTACTACTCTTGGATTGCTCACAACTTGCCAAAAATCCGTCCATCCCATTTGGGCAGTGTGATAAAACACCATCGTAAGAGGCAAAAGGACAATGAGACTGATATATAAAACCGTATATCCCATTGAAAGGCCAAATCCCGGTAATTTATAAACCTTTGGCTGCGTTTGTTTCATATCGTCACCTCGTTATGTAGAAAAGAAAGGAAAGAAAGCATCCTTTCTCCCTTCCTCCTATTTTGTGTAAGCTTATTTCGGTTGATAAATGTCATCGAACGTGCCACCATCATCAAAATGTTTCGCCTGCGCCTTTTTCCAACCTCCAAATTCTTTATCTACCGTAACGAGATCAACTTTCGGGAATACATCACTATATTTGGCAAGGACTTTCTCGTTTCGCGGGCGATAAAAATGCTTTGCCGCAATTTCTTGCCCTTTCTCCGTATAGAGATAGTTTAAATAAGCCTTTGCTACTTTTTTCGTTCCTTTTTTCTCGGCATTTTTGTCTACAACCGCAACGGGAGGTTCCGCTAGAATGCTGAGGGATGGAACAACGATATCAAACTTATCTTTTCCAAGCTCTTGTTGAGTGAGCAGTGCTTCATTCTCCCATGCAATTAATACATCTCCGATACCACGCTCTACGAAAGTAGTGGTAGCACCACGAGCACCTGAATCCAATACTTCTACATTTTGATAGAGCTTTTTCATAAAGGCTTTTGTTTCTTTCTCCTTGCCTCCGTCTTGTTTATCTGCATACGCCCAAGCAGCTAAATAGTTCCATCTAGCTCCTCCTGACGTTTTTGGATTTGGTGTGATGACTGAGACGCCTTTTTTCGTTAAATCGTCCCAATCTTTAATTCCTTTTGGATTCCCTTTTCGTACTAAAAAAACAATTGTAGATGTGTACGGCGTCGAATTATCTTTTAATTTCGTTTGCCAATTCTCAGGGAGAATGTGACGCGTTTTCGCAATTTCATCGATGTCATACGCAAGCGCCAAGGTGACCACGTCTGCCTGTAAGCCGTCGATTACAGCTCTCCCCTGACTTCCTGACCCACCGTGGGATTGCTTCACCGTTACGGTCTGACCAGTTTTATTTTTCCAATATTCAGTAAATTCTTTATTGAAGTCTTGGTATAATTCTCGCGTTGGATCATAGGAAACGTTTAATAGCTCCACAGGTTTTTTAGAATCATTTTTAGAACCTGACGAGGACTCACTGCTTCCACATGCAGATAGTAACACCGTGCTTAGAGCCATAATAGAAGCAAATTTCAGCCATTTTGTCTGTCTTCGTCTCATTCGAATTCCCCCAATGTTAGTTGTTTTTATAGAAAAAAAGACTGCACGTTAGATGAGCAGTCTTCAAATCTCTTGCTGATCTGTAACTGTCTATAAGATAGGTTGGTTTGTAGATCCTTTTTTTTCTAAGGCAATTTTGTAATCACGCTCCAAGTCACTGAGCGTTTGGGAGTAGATGAGTGGATCATCTGGTCGGTATACTCCTAAAAATAAAAGTTTTTGAATGAGGCATTTCCGGCTCATTTCAACGGCTTCCTGAAAAATTTTACCCATGAATGGAACTCCTTTTTAAGAGGTAAGCCCTCTCGTAAGATTCATTACTGGGCGATCGATGTTGGGAAGACAAGCGCTTCACTTCGACATATGGTACGAATAAAGCTTATACATCGCGCAGCAATCAATTCTTTTTCATAGTCCATTGATGCCACGTGGTACGAATTGCGAAGCGTTACTTTCGTTTTTTGGACGGCGCGCGTTTGTTCAAGCAGATAATCCGTATTTGTCGCAGGAACAACGTGATCCTCAAGGGATGCAAATGAAATGACTGGACACGTAATCTGCGATAATGAAGACCTCACAAACTTCATTAAGGAGAATAATTGTTTAATAGAAGCGGTAGGCGCATAATCATACGTAATTTCATAAACGTCTGGTTTTTTAATATCAGGTGCCCCTTCCAGTATATAGCGCTCGCACGTCTCCGTTGTATATCCCTCCATGCATGGAATAGAAGAAATGGCCGGATTAATAAGCATAATTCCTGAAATAGATGAAAACTTACTTGCCAAATAAGACGTAAGCGCTCCGCCCATGGATTGCCCGACGACAAATACGCGTGCGCACTGCTTTTTCAAATGACGATACGCCTGTGTAACATCCCCGATCCAATCTTGGAACGAATACGTCTCTAAATCTTTGTAATGCGTCCCGTGACCGCTTAGCCGCGGTGCATATACCGTATATCCCTTCTCTCCGAACGACTGCGCTAGAAACTCAACGCTTTGTGGTGTGCCCATAAATCCATGAATCACTAAAACACCCGTTTCATTACCATTTATAAAAATTGGCTCAGCACCTTGAATAATTGAGTAAGTCGTCATGCTTTCATCTCCCTTGAAAAATATTCCTTTTCGCTCTGTTTTATCTTTTCTCTATCTTAAACCCACAATTCCTACCTGTCAACGATGAATTAAAAAATATTTTTATTTTCTGATTATTTAACACAATAAAAAACCCGAGATGGAATCATCTCAGGTTTTTACGTTATTGACGAACAAGTGGATATAAAGAAGATACGTCAATTTTATTTGCTTTGTAGTAGTCTAGAATGCCAAGTACGATCGCTTCTGCGTCTTTTTGACGCCAGTAGTCAGACTTTAGCTTCGCCGCATCCGTTGAATTGTTAATAAAGCCAAGCTCTGCTAATACGGCAGGCATTGAATTGTATTTATTTACATACAAATTCGTCGGATGTATTCCACGATCAGCTAATTTCCACTCTTCTACTAAGCGCTTTTGAATACACTGTGCAAGCAGCTTGCTTTGGGCATTATACGGATTTGTTGCCCCTGCATAGTAATGCGTTTCAATCCCAGTTCCTGACTCGGGTTTTGCACTGGAGTTAATGTGAATGCTGACAAAAATATCTCCCTTTTGCTGCTTCGCAATGATCGGTCGATCTTTTAGCTCAATAAACACATTCGTGCTTCTCGTTAAATAGCTTGGAACAGACATGCGATTAAGCACTTGCTGTACCTTTAGTCCAACATCTAACACGATGTCTTTTTCATTCATCCCGTTCCCAATTGCTCCCGTATCTTTTCCACCATGACCTGGATCAATAATGATTTTTTTATTCGCCAGTGGATTTAACACAGGGCTAGGAGTCGTAGGCTTTGTCGGATTCGGATCAGGCTGATTCGGATCGGTTGCTCCTCCGCCGTTTGTCGATGTGACCGCTAAATAAGAAGACGACACGAAACCTGCAAATGAGTTTTTATCATCGACCACTTCTGCCCATGTTCCAACAAAGTGATCGATTTTAAGCATTGTTCCATTTCCTACAGACGTAATCTTCCCGTATTGAGTGGAAGGACCTGTACGGACGGTTAAAGCACTTGCCGTTACCTTCCCCTGCTGCGGGAATGATTTTGCGTACCCTGGTCGGAACGATGAATTAATGGCACGGGCGATAAAGACCGCATAGTCAGCGCGCTTAATGAGCTCATTTCCACCAAACTGGCCGTTTCCAAGCCCTGTGGAGATCTTTTTTGAAAGCAACGCTTGGTTTGCACTTCCGGTATTGGTTGCGCCGTAATTAAATGCGCGCGAAATGAGTAACGCCATTTCACCACGTGATACCTTTTGCTCCGGTTTAAACGTTCCGTCTGCATAGCCGCTCAGATAGTGCTTCTCATATGCCGACTGAATATAGCCTGCTTCCTTTGCACTTGCCTGCACGTCAGAAAATTTTGTCTGACGCTGTGTGCCGTCAAGCTGTGTTGCTTTTCCGATAATTACTACTGCTTCTGCTCTCGTGATGGTTTCATCAGGGTTCAAACGGTTACTTGACGTATTCAAAATGCCCCCTTCAGCTAAAAAATTTACTTCTTTTGCTGCTCGATGGTTGTTTGGGACATCCACAAACGTTGTTTCGGCTTTAACAGTTAGATTGGAGAATGTTCCAAGCATTAAAGCAAAAACAACGGGAAGAACTCCTGCCGTTCTCTTTTTCATATGTAACTTCCTTTCCCTGTTCCTTTTTACCATTTTTTATCCATAAGACCTAGAAACTATTTCCACAAAAATAGACCTTACTCCTTTTTTTTCGTCATTTTTTTTAGAAAGTTAATAAAAATTAAGTCGAATGTATGAAAAATATTAAAAAAGAAACGCAGGGATAAAAAAAATAGCCCTTTTCGGCTATTTTTAATGGTTATAAGGCGGAAATCTGCTTGTGAAGTAATTGTATATACGTTTGTATTCCTTTTACATCGTAGCTCGATAATAAGCTTACAAGTGCTTCGATAATAACCTTTTTCGGCTCTTTTTTTTGAAGCTCCTCCCTAAGAGCACGAAGGGAAACGTACACTCGCTCAATGCCCTCACTATAGTCGGGTTGATTGACAAGAAATTGTTCAAAGTCTGCGATCGTTTGAAGCATTTGGTGAAACGGTGTAGGTGGCTGCTGTTCCTCCTCAAAAAAGCTTTTCATTAGCTCAAAGCTTAAAAGCGGTTCGTCCGCCTCTTTAAATCCATGCATAACAGAGTCTAAACGGTCTAACATAAAAGATGGAATACGTTCTAGAGAGAGCTTTTTATCATCCATAAAAATGTAAAACAGGTATTCCTTCATCATTCCGTTGAGCATTGTCGCACAGTCTAGAACATACTGCTTGTGAGACTCACCGTATATCTCTAAAAGCTGACTGCAGTACCATTTCATCGTTTCAGAGCGAATATTTGCGACCACCTTGCTCAATTCCTCATTTACTCGAAGCGCCTGTTCTCCCATTCTCATGCGGACAAAATGCTTGTGTCGATTAAATTCCTGAAGCTGCACCGTTAATTGTCGAATGAATCGCTCACGAGGCGTTAAGTCTTCATCTTCGCCAATTTCAGATATTTTCTTAAACAACACTTCGTAGTGATAGCGAAAAATGGAAATCGCCATTTCTTCTTTCGATTTAAAATAATTATAGATGGATGCTTTCGCAATTCCGCTTCGCTCCGCAATTTCTTGCATGCTTGCGGCGTGATAGCCTTTTTCAGCAAATAGCTTCATTGCTTCCTCTAAAATTTGGATTTTTCGGCTCATCGTTACACCTCACTTCTTTAGAGAGAAAGGAGCCAACCTAAAAGATCGTATGCCTTTTAAGTCAGCTCCTCGTTCATAGGTTACATCATTGTCGTTTTAGCATACGACGTTCTTTCTTCACTTGTCTGCGGAAGAAGATTTCGTACATAACCGGAATAATAATCAAGGTTAGAAGTGTTGATGATACCAATCCACCAATAACCGTAATCGCTAATCCTTTGGAAATAAGCGTACCAGATGACGTAGAAAGTGCTAATGGAATAAGCGCAGTAATCGTCGCAAAAGCAGTCATTAAAATCGGACGCAGGCGAGTTTTACCAGCTTCAATTAACGCATCGTCAATGGTCATTCCTTTTTCTTCACGGTTTTGACCAACGCGGTCTACTAATACAATAGCATTCGTTGTTACAATTCCAATTAGCATCAGGAATCCAATCATAACGCTAATAGATAATGGTTCCCCAACGATCACTAGGAATAGAAGTGCACCGATTGGTACGAAAATGAGCGATGATAGGATAATGAACGGTATACGAGCTTTACCGAACGTAATTAACATTGTGATGTACACCAGACCAATAGCTACAATCATCGCGAGGCCAAGGTCTTTGAACGTATTAACGGTTTCTTCACTACCGCCGCCACCTTCAAGTGATACATCTTTTGGCAGATCTAATTTCTTCACGCCTTCTACAACATCATTCGTTGTTTGACGAACGTTATCCGTTGTTACTTGAGCAGATACTTGAGCAAATACTTTTCCATCTAGTTTTTGAATCGCGGTAAACGTATCCTTTTCTTGGATATCCGCTACTTCGCTAATAGGAATCGGCCCTTTCGCTGTAAATAGCTGCGTATCTTTTAGCTGATCAACAGACGTTACGTCTTTGCTGTAGGAAAGCTGTACTTGACGTTCTTTTCCGTCTAATGTTAGTTTCCCTACATCAGCAGGCTGTGTTTGATCGGCAATAGTACCAAGAATTTGCATGCCTGATACGCCGTATTGATCCGCTTTTTGAGGATCAATATCAATAACCACCTGACGCTGTTTATCTGAGAAGTTATTGGAAATGTTCTTCAATTCTTTGTTTTCATTCATGTAATCTTCTACTTTTTTAGATGCTTTTTGAAGAGAATCTAAGTTAGAAGAATACAGATTAATATCCACGTTATCATTTGTAGGTGGTCCACCAGAAGATTGTTCCTGAACGCCTACGAGCGCTTTTTTAGACTCTGCCGATGCGATGTCGTCCATTTTCTTCTGTAATTGTTCCACATACTTACCAGTATCAACGTTGTCTTTTAACGTAATAAAATAGTTTGCTTGATTTTGGCGCTGTAAGCCTGTCATAAAGTTTCGGCCACCAACGTCTGCTGTTACTTCTTTAATATTTTTTTCTTTTCCAAACATCTCTTCTAGTTTCAGAGACACGTTGTTCGTTTTCTCAAGCGGTGTTGAACCAGGTAGCTCAACAGATGCCACGAGCGTTTTTTGCTCTTCATTTGGAATAAACGTAAATCCAAGCTTTGGAACAAACGCAAATGATCCAACTAGGAGCAGAATGGATACCAATAGAACGATCCACTTGTGACCTAATGACCACTTGATTACTTTAGCATAGCCTCGTTGCAGTGCCCCTTCTTTTTCTTCAGCAGGAACTTTCTTAAATGAGAACTTCGCTAAAATTGGAACAATAGTTACCGCTACGAGTAACGATGTAATAAGCGAGAATACAATCGTTAGGGCAAACGGTAGGAAGAACTCACTCGTAATTCCTCCAACAAATCCAAGCGGTAAGAATACAACAACCGTTGTAATCGTTGAAGACGTAATCGCCTTTAAAATTTCTTTTGTCGACTCTAGGACAATCTCGTTGTTAATGGTTGTTTCAGCACGACGAACGCGTCTGAAGATGTTTTCAATTACTACGATACTGTCATCCACAACGCGTCCTACGGCAACTGCCATACCTCCGAGCGTCATAATGTTCAGTGAGATATCGAGCTGCTGCAAGAAAATCGATGACACAAGTAAGGACAGTGGAATCGAAATAATCGCAATAATCGTTGCGCGTATGTTACGTAAGAAAAGTAGAACCGCAAGTGATGCGAAGACCGCACCAAGCAACCCTTCACGTACTAATGTTTCAACAGAGTCTTTAATTCCCTGTGCAGAATCAAACCCAATTTTGTAATCTAGTTTGTTATCGTACTTGTTTAATACTTTTACTACTTCGTCTGCTACTTGCACAGTGTTAGCATCTTGCTTTTTCGTAATCGCCATTGAGAAAGAGTCTTTTTCGTTATAGCGAGTTAATTGTGATTGATCACTTACTTCTTCAATTTTAGCAATATCAGAAAGCTTCACAGGCGGTGCGTTTGGAATAACAGCTGATTTGAACGTTAATTCCTTCAGCTTCGCCACTTCGTCTACTTTCTCTTGCACGCGAATTGGAATTTCTGTTTCTGTTTCTTGAACTTTACCTGCTGGGAACGATAAGTCTTTGCTTTTCAGCTGATCTTTAATATCGTTTAAAGATAACCCAGCTTTTGCTGCTTTGTCTTTATCAACGGTGATTTGAAGCAATTGTTCTTTTAATCCACCCGTTGAAACGCTATTAATACCTTCAATTTTATTTAGTTCTGGTGTTAAATCATCTTCAATCACCTTTTGAAGATCTGTATCACCTTTAGCAAATAAAGAGATATTGTAAATAGGAAGTGCACCGAATGAGAATCGGTTTACCTTCGCGTTTACGTCTTCAGGAAGAGATGCATCGTCAATATTGCTATTAACCTGCTGCTCAACCTCATCCATATCAGTATTGAATGGGAATTCTAGATTAATAATCGCCACGCTCTCATAAGATGAGCTTTGGACTTTCTTAACGCCTTCAATCCCCTTAAATTTGTCCTCTAATTTCGAGGTCACCTGTTCATTAATATCTTCTGGAGAAGCGCCAGGATAAGTCACTTCTACAGACAACTGTGGAAACTCAATATTCGGAAGTAAATCTACCTTCAGCTTTGAAAAGGAATATAAACCGCCTAATATGAGTAAAAATGAAATGATAAACACGGCCACCGCATTTTTTAAACTAAAGCGTGTTAAAAAATTCATTTTGTCCTCCTCTGTACCTACGTTTTATTTTTCCGACCGATCGGTTGGTCGTATTTATCGACCGATTGGTCACCTGTGATAAATATAAGGGATATAAAAACCATTTGCAACTTTAAACTGTTTAATCATTGTTAACGTTTTGTGAAATAATTGTGAAAGCAAAAAAAAGTACCCGATGCTCATAAATGCACCAGGTACGACAGGAAGGTGATCCGCAACAAGTGAGGGGGGTCAAGTGTGTGCGGAGTGTTTCAGTATGCTAGTAGTTTCTTTCCCGCCTTTTTGGAATTAAAACCACAAATTTCGTTTTTATTTTACGCTCCATTTTGATCCCCATATTTTCATTTCTCTAAGGACCAAATTTAGCGAAGCACCTTTATCGGTTAACGAATACTCAACCGTTACAGGAACCGTTGCGTGAATTTCTCTCTCGACAATTCCGTTGTCTTCAAAATGCCTAAGCGTATCTGTGAGCGCTTTCGGGCTAATTCCTTTAATGGATTTGCGAATTTCTCCGAATCGTCTCGTCCCATCAAACAATTCTTTTAGTACATGAAAGGACCACTTACCCCCTAATACATTAATGACTTCTTCAACTGAGCAAGAAATATCCTGCTCTTCTTCTTCGGTTAAAATAGGGTAATGATTTAAATCAGCAGCCACGCTTTGTCCTCCTATATAGGGGCTAGTTACGTTTTGGTAACTAGCTTAAAAAATTTTCAGTTATTTTCTTCCCGACCTACTTATACTATACTAGTCGTTGGAAACGTTCGTATGATGTTTCATTAGTAAATGACTACATCTATTATGATTCGAACACAAACGGTTGTAAAGTTTAAGGAGGAATGAACAATGGAACGCGTACAATTAAAAGAGGATTTGCAATTTTCACGAATTATTCACGGTCTATGGCGTCTAGCGGATTGGAAGCAATCTGATCAAGAGACGCTAGCACTACTTGAGCAGTGCCTAGAGCTAGGAATTACAACGTTTGATAATGCCGATATTTACGGTGATTATTCATGTGAGGAGCTATTCGGAAAAGCATTAGCGCTTAAGCCAGAGCTTCGTGAGAAAATGGAGCTTGTGACGAAATGTGATATTAAATTACTTTCTGATCAGCGTCCAGAGCATGGAATCAAACATTACGATACAAGTAAAAAACATATTATTTGGTCAGCAGAAAACTCTCTTAAAAAATTAGGTGTGGACAGCATTGACGTTCTTCTTATTCACCGTCCTGATCCATTAATGGACTCAGCTGAAGTAGCAGAAGCGTTTCGTCAGCTGAAGCAAGACGGGAAAGTAAAACACTTTGGCGTGTCTAACTTCCTTCCTTCACAGTTTGATATGCTGAGCTCTTATTTAGATGAGCCGCTTGTGACAAATCAAATTGAAATTTCTGTTACGCACTTAGAAGAATTCCATAACGGATCAATTGATAAGTGCTTAGAAAAACGTATTGCACCAATGGCATGGTCTCCTCTTGCTGGTGGACGTATTTTCAGCGGTGATGATGAAAGATCTACACGCGTTCGTCAAACGCTTGAAAAAATCGCCGGTGAAGTTGGCGCCGCAAGCATTGATCAAGTCATGTATGCATGGCTGCTTCGTCACCCAGCGAACATTATGCCAATCGTCGGCTCAGGTAAAATTGAGCGCGTAAAGAGTGCTGTAGAAGCATTAAACATTAACTTAACGCGTGAGCAGTGGTTTGACATTTGGACAAGTTCACTAGGACATGAAGTCGCATAAGAAAACAAACACAAAGAGCCTCGCGTAACTGCTAGGCTCTTTGTTTAATAATGAGGAAACGCTTCTTTTAGCTTCTTTAAAACAAACGTTTCTCGCTGTATCCAGTCATGTTGAGTCTGTAGACGTTCGTTTTGCTCAATCGCTTCGTCTAGCGTGACCCATTTAGGCGTATATCCTTGCTCTGCCTCATAGTCATCTAATTGCTGAGACCCCATCTTTTCCGTCAACAATTCACACAAATAATAATGAGATGTCATTTCAAATAGCGCATCCACTGCATAATCATCGGGATTTCGCTCAATGATCGTTCCCACATAGCGTTGAACGCGGCAATCGTTGTATCCGGTCTCTTCCTCGATTTCTCGGCGTAGTGCCTCTTCCTGCTCTTCGCCTCCATCACGCCCACCGCCAGGAAATTTATAATCTCCAAACGTTGAATGAACCATTAAGATTTGACCGTTGTGCAAGATCGCTGCTCGAACAGCTTCTCTCGTGTGATGCTTTTTGAATTGATCTACGTTCTTGCATTCTGGATGTTCAAACTCATAGTAAAAAGTATCCATACATCCTCCTATTTTTTTATCCTACAAACATCGGGTAAAGCAACGTGCATAGCCCAATCACCACAGGTAAAAATAAAACGGGTGTCAGAGCGGTTCTGTATGGAATGAACTTCCCTAATGAGAAAACCACCGCCGCCATAATAATATAATAAGCAATGGGCTCGACAAACCAATCTTTGAGTGGGTGTTCAAAGAAAAAGCGCCCAAACAGAACAGAAACCACGATACCGAAAATGATGCAGTGCCATACGTAGCTCCAATGGGTTACGTAACGCTTGATTAACCAATACATAGCAGTCGTTAATAAGGTTGTCATGTACACCAGTGGTAGCCCATAAAAGGTAAGACTATAAAAATCAAACAAACTCGATACCTGCAACAAAAATATGAATACGAGAAAGCAAATAGAGCTTCCGATAAAATAACGAAAAAACATACCCCTCACCCCTTTTACCATTATTTTACTATTTGTCAAAAGAAATGGATAGGGGCATAAAATAATTTATTTGTTAGGCCTGTGATGTCATTGGGTGCTTGAATTCCTTGGGAAATAGTTCACCCTCTTGACGGACAAATAGAACGTTTGAATCTTCGTATACTTCCTTTTCACACACTAGATCATCACTTGGTGTAAAATGTAAAATAACCTTGGTCGTATTCTCTAATACTAGGCTATGAATTACCGTTTCTAGATCAACTTTCTGTTCTGAAATCATATCAAACAGATGTAGAACAGACCCCTTCATGCTGTGCAATGACAATGGCGTCCTCTGTCTCTATGTAATAGAGGTGATCTGGAAAAACGTAGAGACAATAAAACATGGCTAGTTCAGCTGCATGAACGGTGCTGAAGCACGTCGAAATAGCTGAGCGATTTTGTGCTTTTTGATAAATAAGATGCCGATCTGCTGCACTGTGACCGCTTAGTTTTTTAGGCGCACTCGATTCAACCTCTCTTTTTACAACAGGATACGTATACAGCGTTTCTTGTTTCGGAAGGAAGCCAAACTTTGGATAAAAGTCTAATACGCTTTGATTTGCATACAAATACATAACGTCCACATGAGCGAAATCTTCCATTACTTTTTTCATGAGCCAAGTTGAATAGCCTTTGTGCCGATATTGTTCGTCTGTCATGACTGTCCCAATTTGAATCGCTTGTGTTTCTTTATTATGTATAAGAAGAGTTAGCTTGTTCACTGAAACATTTGCAACTATTTCTCCACTTTCATTGACCAATGAATACGGATTGTATCGTTCAGACCAGTAGCCGTGCTGATAGTAGGCTTCAAAATTGAGTCCAAACGTTTTTGTGGCTAATGCATTAAAACTATCTCTTAGCGCTTGATCGTGTCGGTAGTTATGAACGAACTTGACAGAATCCATTTCACATTCTTCCTTTCCGTTTTAACCTTTACCTAGGGGGAGAGTGATAAAAACAGCTGTTCCTTCACCCTTACTGCTTTCAATCCATACCTCTCCGCTATGTGCTTCTACTAAACGCTTTACGATAGAAAGACCGAGTCCACTTCCACCTGAGCGCCGGTTTCGAGACGGATCATCGCGATACAATCGCTCAAATGCTCGCTGAACACCTTCTTTGCTCATGCCTTCTCCGTTATCTCGGATGGACAATAGAGCATACCCACTTTTTTCTTCTACTGCCACTTCTATTTGTCCACCTCTTGGCGTATAGGCCAGGGAATTGGTAAGGATATTTAATAGCACTTGAATCATTCGTTCACGATCAGCTGCCAGAAAAAACGGATGTAGTTTCGTTTGGATCTTGATATTTTTTTGAATAGCAGTAGCCTGAACGGCTTCTATAGCCTTCATAATAATACCGCTTATATCGATGTGCTCCTTCTGCAACGTAAATTGTGGCGCCTCCACATCGTTCAGCCGGTCAAAGTCTTCAATCAGATGAATCAAACGATTGATTTCTTCTGTACAAGAACTGAGTCTTTCAGCAGTAGGCTCCCACACCCCATCTTCAAATGCCTCCATGTGACTTTTAAGAGTTGAAAGCGGCGTTCGCAGTTCATGCGCGATATCAGACGTCATTTGTTTCCTTACCGATTCTTGTGCTTGAAGCTGCTCTGCTAGTTGGTTGAGTGATTTCCCTAACTCACTGACTTCGTCATCCCCCCTCATTTCCGTTCGAACTTCCCAATTTCCACCCGCCATTTGTTCAGCCGCATATCTCATTCGAACGAGAGGAGTAGACATTTTTTTCGCGACAAAGTAGCTGACGATCATCACAAGCAGAAACACCCCGATGACTGTATAGAGAAGCGATGATAGCAGTGCTCTCTCTAAATGATGGCTAAGAGGATTCATTGCTTGACTGTGAGCGGATTCATTTTGAAACATAGCAAGGTGGTAATGAATCTCAATAGCAATAATTGCACTTGCAAGAAAAAGGATACAAAAAGCGCTTATGACAAAATATTTTGTAATACGTAGGTGCAGGCCGCTCAACCTACCTTTCCTCCAGAAAATCGATAGCCCATTCCATACGTTGTTAAAATATATACGGGCTCTTTTGGATTTTGCTCAATTTTATGACGTAAATTTTTAATATGTTGATCAATCGTTCGGCTGTCACCTTCAAAGTCTATTCCGAGCACTCTCTCGATTAATTCATCTCGTGAAAATGTCCGTTCGGGATTTCGTGCCATGAATACAAGGAGCTTATACTCGTTTGGCGTAAGCCCTGCTCGTTCCTTTTCAACATACGCTTCTTTTTTTCCTGTATGTATCGTAAGCCCACCTGTATATGACAAAATTTCTGCTAAGAGCTCTCCTTCAGTCGAACGGCGTAAAATGGTTTTAACGCGCATCACCAATTCCCTTGGACTAAAAGGCTTAATCATATAATCATCCGCTCCGACCGTTAGACCCTCAATACGCTCATTTTCCATTACTTTGGCCGTTAGCATGAGAATGGGAACAGAAGACTGACGTCGAATCGTCTGACAAACGTTTTCTCCTGAAAGATCAGGTAGCATTAGGTCTAAAATAATAAAGTCTGCTTGATTGCTTTTGCTAATTGCCTCTCTTCCTGTTTCTGCTTCTAGCGTTTGAAACCCTTCTTTTTGCAAATAGGATGCAACTACTTCTCGAATTTTTGGTTCATCATCAACGATTAAGACATTCTTCATGGTGAATCTCCTCTCTATCTATTGCTCTTATTCTAGCACGCGCGGAGAAAAGTAGAAAAAAGAAAAAGCTCATCCGCTAGAATGAGCACTACTTCTTTTGAATATGATCGATAAAATCATGAAGTTCTGTGTAATCCACGAGGTTCTGGTTACAAATGTCAGAATCCTGGCATATATAATTTCCTCGTTTCGTAAACGTTCCCTGTACAGCTCCCTTTGTTTCAGAAAGGAACATTCCTACTTCTTCAAGGCCGTTGCAAATCGCGCAAATTCCCTTTTGGTGAATCGGTGTAAACGTTCCGTAAACGCCGCTTAGTTTTCCGTTTCGTTCCGTTACGATATATTTTCGATTTGTTCCCTTGTCTTCCCAGCTCAAATACGTTAATTCTCTTAAATCCGTTTCATGTAAGGAAGGTACTTTTAGTTTTTTCACCTTAGGAAAAAGTCGTTTTACATGATCTTGGGTCACCGTTTTAAATGGAATCACAAACGCTTTTATATTTTCTAAAAACAGCTCCGCGCTCGTCTTGTCATGTACTGATGCAATCGGCTCTAATAACGCTCTCTGTTCATCTGTAAGATCTTCAAATCGTCCGTACGTTTTGTCACTAGATAATCCCTTCAATGCCTGTAATACATTTCGGTCATTCACGCTACTATGACCGTTAATTAAGATCTGTGCTTGTCTTTTTATAAAATGAAATTGATCACTGCGGATAAATGGTTCCATATGATTCACTCCCTGACGTTCTTTTCGTTTTTATTTTATCCCGCTTGTTTTATTTCGTATATACCGAGAACACTTTAGAAAAAAAGACTACCTAACACGAAATGGCAGAGATTTCTCTCTGCCTCCATGACTACGTCTTCGTATAAACAATTTTTTTAATGGTTTCAACGGAAAGAAAATAGTCATCTGCCAACTGAGCAATTTTCTCTCCATTTTGAAAGGCTTCTCTAATCGCCTCGTTCCGTTCGTCGATCCGCTGACGTTCACCTGAACGAGACCCCCATTTCTCCCGTACCTTTTCTAGCTTTGGAATATAAATGGTCTCACCTTGAATATATTGTTGAATTTCTAAAATTAACTCCTCAGGCAGCACCGTAGCTGCTTTTACATGTTTCATTTCTGCCAGCTCCTTATTTTGTAGTGCGAATGAAATAAGGGGCAAAGCCTAGTAGAAATGAGACGTTACATGTATTGGGCGATAAATTCGTTAACATCCACCCCATGCAAAGTATCGCCTTTTCGTATAGGCTTTGCATGAGTTGTTTGAGTATCAGGTAAACAATTTCTTGCTACCATTCCCTCCACCTCCTAAGATGTTGCGCTTTCTAGTATCGTACCATATTTCCACCATTTTCATGAAGACGAAAACATAAAAAGGTAAATTGCTTTTCATAAGCAATTTACCTGATCGTTTCGTTGACAGTCGGTTTTTTTAAGCGGTCGATACAGAACTGAAACGCATAGAGCAAAAGAGCTCGGCCCATTAGCATCCATATATATTGTACCCGTTTAAGGCGAACTAACGAAAAAATTCCCAGCTTTCGAAGAAGCGGATCAAATGTGTACGTGAAGAACAAATGAATGCACAAGTTAACCGCTATAAATAACGGAAAGCTGTGAGCAGTTTTTTTCAATACCCATAGCGATGTGAAAAAGTAAGGTCCGATAATCCAAAGATCTTCGCCGCTCGTTCTTTTCGGAAAGCTTTCAAAAAAAGCCCACCACTTTCTTTTTTTCGCATAGATGTTTAACCATTTTGTTACGATACTAATAAGAATAGTCGCGGGAAGGTATTTTTTAAATGCACTTTTCCCAAGCAACGGAAGCGTTAGCCAAGGGAGAATCAAAGCACAGATTAAAAACAAACGCGTGTGTTTCATTTTAACCACCTCTACCCTATTAACGTGTACGCTTGTGGTCATAAATATGTAATGAGGGTAAAAAGACAATCGAAAAAAGCCAGAAAAAAATTCTGGCTCTTCGATCATTGTTATCCCTTATAGGTAAACGGCGCCATTCCTTTAACACCAGGCTTCACTTTATAAAGTCCACCTGCATGAGGAAACGTAGCAAGTACATCCTCTTCTGTACCGATTCGTGCGGTTGTGATGTAAAGCTCGTCCAAATTCTCCCCGCCAAATGTACAAGCGGTTACATTTAAAGATGGTACAGCGATCTCTTCTAACAGAGTGGCTGTATGAGGATTCCATCTCGATACACGTGAACCTCCCCAATGAGCAACCCAAAGCATTCCTTCAGCATCAATCGTCATTCCATCAGGTGACCCTTCAATATTTGTAAAATCAATAATAGCCTTACGATTACTGATCTCACCTGATTCCACATCGTAATCAAATTTGAAGATGTGCTGAGTGGGCGTATCAATGTAGTAAAGCGTTTTTTGATCTGGAGACCATGCTAGTCCGTTTGAAATACTCACATTGTCGAGCTTCTTTGTCAGTTCTTGATTCACATCCAAACAGTATAGACTACCTTTTCCTTCTGTATCATTAATATCCATTGTCCCGATCCAAAACCGCCCTGCAGGGTCACATTTCCCGTCATTAAAACGATTGTTTTCGATATGTGATTCTGGATCATGTAAAAAGGTAAATTCCCCTGTTTCTACATCAAAAAAATGAAGGCCATTTTGCATCGCTAGTACAACCCCACCTTTTTCTCTCGTTACAACGGCTCCTACCAATTCTCCTACAGGATATGTTTTATTTTCTCCTGTTGACGGAGTAAACAAATTCAGCTTTTTCTCCTCAATATCTACCCAATAAAGTTGCTGCGTTTCTAAGTCCCAGTACGGTCCCTCTCCTAATGTTGCATGCGCGTCCACTACTAGTTCTACCTGTTTTGTCATCCGTAAGTCCCCCTCTATGTAGTAAAGCTAAAACAGTATGTAAAGGCCGTTCGCCTTCTCAAGTAAGAAAAGCTTTCCTCCCCCTATTATGCACAACAATAAAGGTTGGCTTTCGTCCATTTATAAAAGTAAATGGTATTCAACAAAAAAAAGACTTTTCCTTAATCTTCAAAATAATTATAATTGATAAACAAATCAAAGAAAAGAAAAGAGGTTCAAAGGAAATGTTTAATTATGTCATTGACAACGAAATTTCACTGCGACTTATTCAAAAAGAGGATGCGGAAGAACTATTTAATCTCATGAATCGTTCAAGGGATTACCTACGCGAGTGGCTACCTTGGGTAGATAATATGACGTGCCCTGAAGACTACCACGGAATTATTAACATCTGGCTTGATCAATTTACGAATAATGATGGGTTTCAGGCAGCGATTAGCTATAATGGTCAGATTGCTGGGCTAGCCGGCTTTCATGCGCTTGACTGGCAAAACCATAAAACAACGATTGGGTACTGGCTTGGTGAAGGCTTTCAAGGAAAAGGAATCATGACTCGAGTAGTGAGCGGCATGCTTCGGTATGCGTTCGAAGAGTATGGATTGAACCGTGTTGAAATTCGCTGTGGCGTTCACAACCATAAAAGTCGTGCGATTCCTGAACGATTAGGTCTTGTCCAAGAAGGAATTATTCGTGACGGTGAATATCTCTATGATCATTTTCACGATTTGGTGGTGTATGGCATTTTAGCACGTGAATGGGATGAACGTATAAAAACACAGGAAAGAGCGTGATAAAATGCAGCCTACGGCTAAACTAGCACCACCGGTAACTTCATCCTCTCTATCGATGTATCGAAAAGGTGTCGCAACCGCTCTTCCCATCGTGATCGGTTATATTCCGATCGCGCTCACTTTTGGTCTTTTGGCGAAGCAAGCTGGCATCCCGGTTTTTGAAACGGGTATGATGAGTTTACTCGTCTTTGCTGGAGCTAGTCAGTTTATGGCGGTCAATATGCTTTCCATTGGAACAGGTGCGTTTGAAATTATATTTGCAACGTTCATTTTAAATTTCCGCCATTTTATTATGAATTTATCCTTGATGAACATACTCGAGAAAACGCCGTTTCACTGGAAGTTAGGCTTATCTGCTCTGCTAACGGATGAAACCTTTGCTATGGCAGCACTTCATCAGGAGCAGGCCGCAAAAAAACGAAGTTATTATTTTTTCGCTGGAATCATGACCGCATCCTGTGCTTCTTGGGTATTCGGGTCAGTCATTGGCAGTCTAGCAGCCGATTTCTTTCCGAAAAGTTTAAGTGATAGCATGGGAATTGCGTTGTATGCCATGTTCATCGGACTACTTGTTCCGTCCGTAAAGAAAGAATGGCGCTATGGTGTCATTGCGATTTGTAGCATGCTGCTCAACCTCTTCTTTTCCATGTGGTTAAGCAGTGGATGGTCAATCGTTTTGGCAACAATCCTTGGAGGAGCCATTGGCATGCTTCTAACAAGGGGGGGAACCGAATGATTTGGATCGTCATTATCGGCATGTCTATTGCTACGTTAATTCCGCGCTTGTTACCTGCTGTGTTAATGAGCAAAATTGCATTTCCAACGTGGATGAAAAAGTGGCTAGAGGCGATTCCCTACGCTGCTTTAGGTGCCCTCATCTTTCCTGGCATTATGTCCGTCAACCCCGATCATCAGCTCGTTGGCATCATTGGTGGTATTGTAGCGATTTTGCTTGGTTTATTGAATGTACATATTATTTTTGTGATCGCAGGGGCAATCGGATCGGTCATGCTGTCAAACTGGCTCATCGTACCTCTTCTTTTCTAAATCCAAAAGACAGAGAGTCCTAGCGCTCTCTGTCTTTTGATTCGTTATATTGAATTTTTTTCTTCATCCGTTCCGCAATTTTATGGCTGTCTTCATAAGGTTGTTTCTCTAATGCCGCAACAATTCGTTTTTGCCGGTCAACGGAGTGGTTTTGGCTAAGCTTTTCTTTCCCTTCAATTCGTTCGATGGAAATGTGAAATCCAACAATTCCTTTTTGAAGACCGTGCAAGTAGTCTTCCCCCGCCTCTTCAAGGCGATATGTACTTGTCGGACTTTCATACACTGACACCATGTCAGATAGTGCCGAAGCTACGTCGTTAGCATCTTCCATCATCTTCAACGTTCCATACACGTGAACGGCTACATAGTTCCACGTCGGAACTGCCTGTGTGGACTCATACCACGAAGGTGAAATATAAGCATGTGGTCCTTGAAAAAGTACAAGCACCTCTTGATTTTCTGCATCCTTCCACTGTCCATTCGCCCGTGCGAAATGACCGTATAGCTGTCTATTGTCTTCATCAATTACAAGTGGCAATTGCGTTGCAGTGGGCACCCCTTCGTGCATAGAAATGACGGTTGCAAAGCTGTAATCATTCATAAATTGAAAAAGCTCTTTTTCTTCGTTCATTTTAAAATACTTAGGTATGTACATGTTCTCGCCTCCCTATCTACCATTATATAGGAGGATTAGCGTTAAAAGGTCAAAGATTTAAGCGAAAGCCTTCTTGCCCATTTATAATCATTGTAGTGAGTAATCCGATCTCAACAAACAAGTAAATATTTCGCTGAACGGTACGGTAGGTAATGTGAGGATTCTGTTTTTTTATATTTTCCATCATGGTTCTGAGCGAAATAAACGTATCTCCGTAATCATTTAAATACGATAAGATCATCGTTCGCTGTGGCGTACAGTTACATCCTTTTTCTTTTAAATAGGTGAGATATTTCGTTTTAATCATGTTTTTTCCTCGCTCCATTCCTAAATTTTTAGTCGTTTCGATTTATGTGTGTTCATTATAAAATCCGAAATAGAGCATCGACAATAACTCGAATGGGGGATTTTCTTGAAAAACTATGACGAAAACGTGGACAAGTGATAAACTAAAGACGATTTTATACACACGGAATAACTTTGCTGTAAAGTGAGACTAGAAAAAGGTGAACATATGAGCTACAAACAAATAAAATGGCTTATTTTAATTCTCCCTACCATTACAATTGGCGTCTGGGAATACAGTCGGCACGCATTTTTACTTCCCTACTTGTCGATGGAGGTTGGAAACTTTTTATCTCCCGTTATTGTTTTCACCGTAACGATTATCTTTTTGCTTCGCTTGTTCTCCCTGTTAGAGAAAATGCAGGAGGAGCTACGCCGTGAACGCGCGAAAAAGGCAGCGTTATTAGAACGGGAAAAGCTGGCACGTGAACTTCATGACGGCATTGCTCAGTCGCTTTTCCTTCTTTCTGTAAAAGTCAACAAGTTCGGTCGTCAATATGACTTGGAATCAAAAGAAGACTTTCAAAAAATGAAGCAGACGATTCAGCACGTACATGAAGATATTCGCCAATCCATTACCAATTTAAAAGAGATTCCAGATAGCGAAGAATTTAAGTGGAGAAACACCATTTCTCGTTATTTAGCTGAGCTACAGACCAATTATCAGATGAATGTTGATTTTCAGTGGCACCTTTCGGAAGAGCGACTGACGACGAAAGAGAAAGTGGAGTTGTTTGCTTGCATAAAAGAAGCCACAATTAACGTGGTGAAGCATGCAAAAACGGATAAAATTTGGATTTTGGCTCGTGAAACATCGTCTGGTTGGCTGTGTGAGGTGCGTGATGAGGGCATTGGATTCGCAAAGGAAACGACAAAAGCGCACGGGTTTGGTCTGCAAATTCTACAAAGTCGCGCAGCTGAAATGAACTGGGTCCTGACGGTTCAAAAAGAACAACAACAAACAATCGTTCGAATTCAAAAGGAGGAAGCATAAATGGATACTTTTCGTCTGCTTGTTGTAGATGACCATCCCCATGCACGAGAAGCAATCCGAGACATTTTAGCCGAGCATGAAGAGTTTATTATTATTGGAGAAGCTAAAAATGGTAAAGAAGCGATTCAATTTGCTCAGGAATGGTTGCCAGATCTCATTTTAATGGATATCAAAATGCCCGTTATGGATGGTCTTGAAGCTACTAAGGTCATTAAGAGACAATTCCCGTCTATTAAAATTGTCATGATGACGGTGTCTGATGATATTACGGATTTATTTGATGCTTTGAAAAAAGGTGCACAGGGCTATTTATTAAAAAACATTCAATCTGATGAGTGGATTGAATACTTACGTGCCTTTGCCTTAGATGAGGTGCCAATGTCAAAAGAAATTGCGTTTCGTATTTTAAATGAGTTTCCGCAAAAGAAAGCTACTCAGGAGACGCCGCTTTCCGTACGAGAACTAGAGGTTTTACAGCTTGTGGCAAAGGGCATGTCAAACCGGGATATTTCAACCCACCTATATATCTCTGAACATACGGTAAAAAGCCATCTAAAGAACATTTTAGGAAAGCTTCATTTAGAAAATCGCGTCCAGCTCACTAGCTATGCGTATGAACAAGGTCTAATGAACTAAAACCCACCCCTGTCCAAAGAAGGTTTGCCATAAAAGGATATCCTTCTATATAATAAACATGGAGAATGATTAATAACTAAATTAACAAACATCAGGTGAAAAAAATGAGAATTGGTTTTTTTGATTCAGGAATTGGTGGTTTAACGGTCTTGAATGAAGCAATAAAGCAATGTAAAGGAGAAGACTTTCTATACTTTGCCGATACGCTTCACGTTCCCTACGGCCCTAAATCAAAGGAAGAAGTACTTGAAGGTGTTAAGCACTCTGTTCAAATGATGATAGATGAAAACATCAAAGCTCTCGTTATTGCTTGTAACACAGCTACGAGCATCGCGGTAAACGAGCTTCGACGTACATACGATATTCCGATTATTGGCATGGAGCCAGCGGCAAAGCCGGCGATCCAAATTAGTCAACCTTTAGGGAAACGCGTGCTCGTGTTTGCAACAGAGCTTACATTAAAGCAAACGAAGTATGCGGAGCTTATTTCGGAGATTGATCACGATTCAATCGTTGACTCCCTTCCGCTTCCTGAGCTCGTGGAGTTTTGTGAGCAATTGAATTTTGATCAAGATGAACTAACGGCGTTCTTTCAAAAGAAGCTTGCACACTTTGATTTAAGTCAGTACGGAACGATCGTTCTTGGCTGCACACATTTTCCTTATTTTAAGTCTGTCTTAAGACGTTTCCTGCCACCACACATCCAGCTCGTTGATGGCAGTGCTGGAACAGTTAAGCAGTTGAAACACGTGCTGTCTGCGCAGAACATACTTAACACAGAAGGAACTGGTCACATTAAGTTCATGTGCTCGACTCACGACGTGGATTATATAATGAAAATGCAGCAGGGGTTAGCCGTATTACAAGGCATGGAGGAAGAATAGGTAAAAAGCATTCAGAGCAATTGCTCTGGATGCTTTTTCTTTTCCATTAGCAATTACAGATCATAATTACATTGCCATCAGGGTCTTGAATATTGAACCAAGCTGTTTCTTCTACGCGCTCAATTTCTCTCGTAACGATGATATTATGCTGTTTAATATAACTGTATGCCTCATCGATATCAGGCGCATAGAAGTTAAAAATAGGGTTAGATGACGGTGTATGGATGAAATGTGGATCAAAGGTGTGGTCGTCTAGCGTAAGTGACGTGCTCCCAACGACAGGCAGATTGTAAACGGGCGATGATACTTGATCGAGCTGAATGTCCAATCCTAGCAAGTTTCCATACCACTCAGCAGATGCCCGCAGATTCGTAACGTGAATAAAGACCCCGTTCATTTGATTTTTTACAGGTAACGTTTGCTTCATGAGAAGCCCTCCTTTTAAATTTCGTCTTATGTAAGATTCTACACGAACGTACGTTTTCCTTCTTTTATTTCAATACATTTTTGAAAATGATCTTTTCCACATGCGCGACCTTCTTTTAAAATAGGATTCACAAAAAAACTTGTAACTTTACTTGCTTTTCCCCGTCTAATTGATTAGAAAAAAGGAGTGGTTAGATGAAGCAAGTAAAATATGTTTTCTTTTTCATTGGTTTACTACTACTAGTTGGATGCTCGGCTCAATCTACGACAACGGATGATGATGTACTGTTGGTACAAAGTCAAACTGACAAACAAGATTCATTTGGAGAGTTTATTGACATAACCAATGAAAAAACCGTCCAGAAAGTAAAGAACATCGTCCATAATATACGTTTACGCTTGGATCATTCAGAAATAATTAAACAAGTAAGGATGATACGCCTGCCCGATTTCAAATTTCATTTTAAACAATCGTCTGAGGACATTTATTATGTATGGATTAGTCCAAAGGGTAAGAAGGTAGAACTAGTTTTTGATGATAAATATGTTCAATTAGATAACGATACTTCTGCAGAGCTATTTAATGGGCTTACAGGAAAGAACCTCTCCGATGTTGACCCGACGAAAATAGAAAAGGAATCCCCGCCTCCTCTAAGATAAACGGTTGTTTCATTTTCCCTAATCTCAATCTACTGAGATTAGCTGTGTAGACGACAAAACCGATCTATGCTGCATATCAACAAAGTTAAAGAAAAAGGAAGCGTTCCACTGCAAACTCTTCCTTTCATTCATACAGCTTGTCCTTTTTATAATAGTCCGTTAATAGAATGATTTAAAACCGTTAGATCAAGCGTTAGAAAGAAGAAAAATAACGTATGAATACCCGTAAGCAAAACGAGTTTTTTCGTTGTCATATACACCACCCCTTCTAGTTAAAAGCGATAGTAGAATGATGTAGTATATGAAAAAAGAACTAGAAGGTCACGACTTTTTAACTAGAAGTAAAAAAATCAGCGGTTTGTAGCTAGAAAAAAAGCGAGTATGGCATCCTCGATACTCGCTTTTTTTTCACTTCAACATGGTGGTTTGTAAAAATTCTTTCGTTCGTGCTTCCTTTGGTTGATCAAACAGCTCATCTGGATGTCCGACTTCAATGATTTTTCCGTCGTTCATATATACCACCCAGTCGGCGACTTCTCTAGCAAAGCCCATTTCATGCGTCACGACTACCATCGTCATTCCCTCTTTTGCAAGCTCCTTCATCGTCGTTAACACCTCTCCCACAAGCTCAGGATCAAGGGCTGAGGTGGGCTCATCAAACAGCATAATATCTGGTTTCATCGCTAGTGCTCGGGCAATCGCGACACGCTGTTTCTGTCCCCCTGATAGCTTGCTAGGATAGACGTTCGCTTTATCCGCTAATCCTACTTTTTCAAGAAGCGCTTTTCCTTCTTCAGTAGCCTCTCTTTTCCCCATTTTCTTTACATGAATCGGTGCCTCAATGACGTTCTCTAACACCGTTTTATGTGGAAAGAGATTAAAGTGCTGAAACACCATTCCTACTCGCTCCCTGATTTTGTTCACATCGTTGCGAGATAAATCCACTTCTTCATTTTCAATCATAATCGTTCCGTTATCCTTCTTTTCTAAAAAATTCAGACATCGGAGCAGCGTACTTTTTCCCGATCCACTAGCTCCGATTAAGCAAACAACATCACTTTCGAACACGGTTAAATCCACGTCTTTTAACACATGAAGATCCCCGAACGATTTATTTAGCTTTTTTACTTTAATCATCTCTTTTGCTTCCGTCATGGTTCTTCCCCCTCTTTAATCACTTACGGCAAGTTTCTTCTCGATTATGTTCACGACAATCGTTAAAATGGCGACTAACACGAGGTAATAGATGGCGACAATTAATAAATAGGTCATTTCATCAAAATTATTTGAGCCAAGCGTCGTGGAAACGTTAAACAGCTCATTCATGGATATAAAGGCAGCAAGAGAAGAATCCTTCAAGCCAATAATAAATTGATTTCCAAGCGGTGGAAGAGCACGGCGAAAGGCTTGAGGTAAAATAATGCGACGCATGGTTAAGCTAGCAGACATGCCGAGCGAACGCCCTGCCTCCATTTGTCCTTTGTTGACGGCTTGAATGGACCCACGGAAAATCTCAGCGATATACGCTCCGTTATGAAAGGCAAGTGCAAGAGACGCTGCCCAAAAATCAGGTAGCAAAAATAATCCGCTTATGCCAAAATATAAAATGAAAATTTGAACGATTAGCGGTGTTCCCCTCACTAAATACACGTATGCATCGGAAATCCACGCGAGTATTTTAATGTTTGAGATTTTCAGTAACGCGAAAAAGAGACCGATGATAATTCCAAATATAATCGATACGACCGTTAATTCTAACGTAATAAGCATCGCATCGAGAAAAACCCCTTTGCTTTCAATTAGTGTGGAAAATAAATGTGAAAAACTTGGCACGTTTCTCATCCCCCTCGCTATTTCTCTGGTTTTTCAGTAATGTCTTCTCCGAAATATTCAATGCTAATTTTCTTTAACGTTCCATTTTTACGGAGTCTCTCAAGTGCTTCGTTGACACGCTTTACTAGCTGCGGGTTATCTTTCGGCATAACAACAGCCTGCTCACTTCGTTCAATCAGCTGTTTAGGAACGATTTTAAAGCCCTCTTTTTTTGCACTTCGACCCGTTACAAAGTCTGTTATTACAGCATCGTGCCGACCAATGCTTAATGCCTTCAAAGCGGTTATGTCACTATCGTATTGCTTAATATTATTTGTATATCTGGCGGCAGTAGCCGCATATGTAGAACCCTTCGCAACCGCAACCTCTTTTCCTTTTAAGTCTTCGACGGTTTTAATATCACTGTCAGGTCTCGTAAAGATTTGCGGTCCTGAATAATAGTAAGGTGTTGAAAATAGCACCTGTTTGCTTCTTCCAGGGTTAATGGTGTGACTAGCCACTGCTGCATCAGCGCGTCCTGTTTTAATTCCTTCTACGATCCCTTTAAATTTAATTCGTTTTTGTACGGGTTCTAGTCCCAGTTCATGTGCGATCGCTTCGCCAACGGCAACGTCAAACCCGGTCATGGTTAAATCTTTATTTCGAACGTAGCTAAACGGCTTAAATTCTCCTGATGCGGCAAAGATAAATTCGTTTTTATGAATTAACTTTGTCCCGTCCGCTAGCTCATCTTTTTGGGCGCAACCTGTTAAGATGACCGCGACTCCTAAAAGAAGCACTCCTATCACTCGCTTCATCAATCATGTCCTCCCCCTTTTCGTCTGTATGAGAAGTAGCTTTTAAATCACAGAAACGTCGTCACTACCTTCCCTATAAACTTCCTTTCCCTGCTTTTTTATCAATAAACAGAATATTTTTCCTTTTCACTACACTTTTAGTTTAGGAATAAACTTGAATGTTTTGGAAAAACCGAATACGATAAGGGAAAGAAACCACTTGTATGATAGGGACAGAGAGGGTGAAACAGATGCATACTTACTTTCTTACGAGTGAAAGAATGGGATTTCGGGAAATGAAATCATCTGATCTGCCAAATTTAATGACTATTTTTTCTGATCCAATTGCTATGACGTACTACCAAGACACAAAAACAGAACAAGAAGCGCTTCAGTGGATTCAGTGGACAAAACAAAATTATCAAGTATTTCAAACTGGACTATGGGTAGTAGAAGATAAGCAAGCAGGGAATTTCATCGGATTATGCGGACTTATTCCACATAAAATAGATGGGCAAGTGGAGATAGAAATAGGGTATTTGTTAAAAAGAAGCTATTGGAATCAAGGGCTTGCAACAGAAGCTGCGGGTGCTTGTCTAAAGTACGGATTTGATGTATTAAAATTTAATCGCATTGTGTCCCTCATCTCACCAGATAATGCTCCCTCTATTCGTGTCGCACAAAAAATAGGAATGGTACGAGAAAAAATGGTGATCGAGCACGAAAAATGCGTCGAGATGTATGGAGTGAATAAAAAATGATTCAACGTTTATCAATGCATGAAAACATAGTAGCAGAGCAAGTTCTAGCGATCCAATTACGCGCTTATGCGTTAGAGGCATCTCTCTTGAATTATCCTGATTTACCTCCGTTAAAAGATTCTGTTCACACTCTTCAACACGTCAATGAAACGTTTTATGGGTATGTGAAAGACAACGAGCTTGCGGGGGTTATTTCAATAGAAGACGATCAGTATAGCTACACCATTTGCCGAGTCGCAGTGAGTCCTAAATTTCATCGCCAAGGCATCGCACAGGACCTTTTAAACTTCATTCAAGAACGCTATTCTACTACTCTCGTCGTTACGACAGGTGTTGCAAACACTCCTGCTGTAAGGTTATATGAAAAAAACGGCTTCCAGGAAGCCCGCCGTTTTTATACGCCTGATGGATTAGAACTAGTCACGTTTTCTAAATGATCAAAAATCACATAAAAAAAAGATCGTAAGTACGATCTTAGTAACAGATTTTACGTCTAGCTTTATCTAAATGACTGCCTACATTGATATATTGTTCATCCAATAGCGTTTTCTGAGGTGATGTAGAACTTGCACGTGAACGATTGCTAGTCCTGTTGTTCCAAGGGTAAAGCAAATCGTGGAAAATAACGAAAACATTCCGTGAAGTGTTTGAAACATGATGGTGACATAAAGGATACAAGCTATCACACTTAAACTGTAGCATGTCAAACGATGGCGCACAAAGTCTAATAGTAAATGCAAAAGAGTGCCTGCCCCTACGGCTACAGCTGGCAAATAAACAAAAACAGTGAAAATCGTAAATTCATTATGCAAAACTCGCTGAGGATGAAAGACGTATGAGACATAAGCAGCACATAACAGCATAAAGATACGGATCGCTTTGTACATACTAAAACCCCTTCACTCTTCCGATTCTAAGAACTTCATCAGGTTAATCATTGTTAAGGTGATGTTAATTCCGTAAAGGCATATGTAAATAATATTTCATTATTCGACAATTTTATTAAAACGTGTTTTAACAACCCTTGTCAACAAAAAAATTTGATCTTATAATTTTATTCCTTTGAAAAGAAGAAGAAGCAGACTAATCGTCACCGCAAGTCGTAGAAGATGATGAGTAAGGTGAATTTTTCTATAAAGCTGATACCCGTTTATAACTGCTTGAATGTGCATCATGAACAGTAAGATTAGCAGGGCGAAAACTAAACGATGATCACTAACAAGTAATACACTCGTTAGCACGATAAGCAGACCAATTATGATTGTACTGACAGATGATTTCGTTGATAACTCCTTCCCTTTTAGCTGTCCTACACCGCTAATGACAAGCAATCCCCCGTATAAAACAGTCAAACCAATTCCTACCATAAGCCATATTTTCATCGAAATGTCCTCCCATATTCTTTGATTGTTTTCATTAAACAGTACGGGGTTAACCCCATGTCAACGATTAATTGAAAGGGTGAATAAAGTGAGAATTGGAGAATTTGTCTCTCTTCTAAACACAACAAAGGATACGGTTCGCCACTACGAGGATCTAGGCCTCATTACACCGACTCGTGTGCAGAACAAAAAGTACTACGGTGAAAAGGATAAGATCGATTTTAAGGTCATTCAGGAGTGCAAACACTTTGGCCTCACCTTAAGTGATATACAAGCTCTTTTCCAGCTGAAATCAGCGTATACGTGCGGTGACGAGCGTTTTATAAAGGAAGTGTTAGAGCAACTTAGCATGCAAGTAATGGTTCTAAAACACGAAGAAGCACTGATAAAAAAGCGACGAATGTGCTTAGAGAATGAATTAATGAATATAAAAGAACAGCTAAAAAGCTAGCGGAGAGGGATTACTTCTCTTCGCTAGCTTTCTTTACAATCCTCAGAAGACGTTCAGGATTTTCGGTCGAAACGTTCTCAGATAAACGTGCCGCTGCAACAATGGGTGCCCACTTAAAAAGTTCCGCTTTATCACATCCACGTTTTTGGCAATAGAGGTGAACGTATAGCTCTGCAATCTCATGAGAAATTTGCGAGTAAAGCAAGTAGGTACGATAAACATCCGCCATTCGATCTCCTATGCTCGCATCCACCCAATCGATAATCGTGACGCCATGATCGGTTAGGAGTAGATTGAACAAATGATAGTCTCCGTGACAAAGATATTCTTCGTTACTTATTGATTTTAATGTGTCTACAAGCTGTTTCTTCTGCTGCGTATCTACCTGCGCTGCGCGGAGAATTTGATGCTCTAACTTTTCTGTCATTCGTTCAAAGGAGGGAATCTTTTTTTCGTGAATTTGCAGCTGCACGTCTACGGACAGCGAGAGATAGTCCCGCGCCCTGCTTTTATCTTCTAACAATAGAGATCCGAGCGTTTTTCCCTTTACTCTTTCCATGACGATCGCCTGTTTTCCAGCTATCTGCGTCACATCAATAATTTTGGGAACGGGTAGCCCTGCTTCGTACACTTGGTGCTGTTTGTTTGCTTCGCGTGCCGCTTCATCCTTTGAGGTGTGGTCGTGAAATACTTTACAAACGTATTTCCCGTATGAATACAATATAGCCGTGTTTCCAGTAGCGATCGGAGAACCAAGTTTCATTGCTTTGTTTCCTCCATCAGCTTCTCTACTACTTCTTCCATTTTCATTCCTCTTGATCCTTTGACTAAAACCATATCCGCCGGTCCTAGCTCTTTTTGTAATTCCTTTGTGAGTTCACTTTTAGTCGAAAAATGCTTCACTTGACCAACCGGAAGCAAGGACGTAGCTGCTAGTGAAATATGGTGAGCAAGGTGTCCGTACGTGTACAAGAAGGCGTTATTTCCTGATGAAAAGTAATGTGCAACTTCTTGGTGATATTTCACTTCATCATCACCAAGCTCGAGCATGTCACCAAGCACAATAAATTTACGCCCTTTGCATGGCATTTCCTCAAATGTTTGAATGGCAGCTTGAACAGATTGAGGGCTGGCATTCCATGCATCATTAATAATGGTGAAACCACGTTCCGAAGGGATTTTTTGCATACGCATCTCCGTAATACGAGCATTTCTCAAGCCACGCTGAATACATTTTTCAGGGATACCAAGTTCTTTCCCAACTGCAATGGCAGCGAGAGCGTTTAAGGCATTATGCTTCCCCGTAAGAGGTACTCGATAGGTGACATTCTCTCCGCCAACTGTAAAGTGCGTACCTTCAGAATCCGTGTGCAAGGACGAGAGAACGATATCATTCTCTGTTCCTTCTCCAAACGTGAGCGGTCTTATGCCTTTTAAAAGCATAGGATCTTTTAAAAGCGGTTCGTCTCCGTTGTAAATAAACAGGCCTTTTGCTTTAATTCCCTTTGCAATCTCTAGCTTTGCTTTGGCGATTTCCTCTCTTGAACCAAGCGTTGATAAATGAGAGGTTCCGATCATTGTGATCACCCCGATGTCAGGCCGAGCGATGTCTGCGAGCTTTTCAATTTGTCCCCGCTCACTCATCCCCATTTCTAAGACAGCTACTTCATCTTGTTCAGAGATTCCTAATATCGTGAGCGGTAAACCAATTTGACTATTAAGATTTCCAGGAGTTTTATGTACACGAAACGTGGTCTCTGCAATGGAATTAATCAAATCTTTTGTTGTTGTTTTCCCATTGCTACCTGTCACCCCAATGATCTTCACATTCAGTTGTTCACGGTAGCGCTTGGCGAGTTGCTGAAGCGCTGCCAGTGTATCCTATACGTAAATGACCGGAACATCTGATGGTGGATTTTGTTCGTTTTTCTTCCACAATACAGCAGACGCTCCTTTTCCAATCGCTTGTTTCACGTAATCATGACCGTTTTTCACTCGAACTATTGGAGCGTATAAATTTCCGGGTGTGAGGGTTCTAGAATCAATCGATACCCCTTTCACATGAATATTCTTATAGGCTGACGGCAAATTTCCCGCCTGATTTAACATCGTACTAATCTCTTGCACCGTACGCTGAAACAAAGCATTCCCTCCCTTTATAGCGGATTAAAATTCCTTCTTTTTCCATCATCTATTATACTGGAAGAAAACGATGGGAGGCGACAAAAATGAAAAAATGGAACATATTAAAATCGCGCTACATTTATAAAACACCTTACGGAAATTTACGAAGTGATACGTGTGAGCTTCCAAACGGCCTTATTATTAAAGATTACTACGTTCAAGAATACGATGACTGGATGAATGCAGTCGTTTTGACGAAAGAAAAGAAAATCGTCCTCGTTAAGCAATATGACAAAAGATTTTTCTATACAACAAACCCCTCCTGACTGGTTCAAGAGGGGCACTATTTTTAGGAAGATCGCTTTTGGAATGATCGAAAATGATAATAGAGCGTTTGGTTAGAGTGAGACTTGTAGTGATTTAAAAAGGAAGTACCGACATACAGCGTGTAAGTGCCTTGGCGAATGCCCATGATGTATTTCCCTTCAATGAACGGATATTCTTCAACGACCCAATCGGCGTCGCTTACTTGGGCTGTAGTCACTTCGCCTAAATAAACAGCTAAGCACTCCTCCATTTCTTGACGTGTGATGTCTAGCACATCAAATCGATTTGTTTCGTACAAGTCAAAATAGAGCAGTTCTAATACGAGTAAGCTGCCGGGTGAATAATCAATTTGAAGCTCATCTACGTATTCACTCACGTTACGTAATTTCTTCATCACGCGTTCACGAAGCTGATAATAATACACTTTTGCTTCAATTTTATCTTCACAGGAAATTAAGGCCTGACCATATTCCTTTGCATAATCATATCCTTCAAGCATCTTCCTTCACCTCGCAGAGAAATTAGTGCCTTCAGTATAGCATGCAAAGGATTGGTTACGACGTTGAAATTAATCCCATTTTCATTACCGATTCATTTCATCTGGTAGCTTTTGAATCGTCGTAATGAGCGCATCAAGCTTTGACTCAATTCGATACAACAAATAGAGCGTCACAACAATCGGAAAGCCGACCTCTGAGATAAACGGTAGCATTTGTTCCATGATTTTTCCTCCTCTTAAAAAGATCCTCCCCATCATCGATGAGAAGGATCTCCCTCTATTTTAGGCTAATACTGTGGAGACGTTTCGGTCTACTACGCGTGCTCCTTTAATCCCCACAAGGTCTCCACTTGCAGTACGAATGATGTTTGCAGCGATAATTTGATTCATTGCTGCTGTAACGACTGCAGGATCCAGTGAATCCTTTGGATATTCGAGCGATAAGCTTGACGTCTTATTTCCCTCTGTCGTAAAGTCGAGCATCAGTGTTTTGGCCACTTTTTCATCCTCCTTTATTTTTTCATTTTTCTAGCCTTAGTTTACAGAGATTTGGTAATTTTCTGGGGTTTCAATGCGGTTTAGCGGTAAGCTTTGTAAGCTCTCTAATGCTTGAGCGACGCTTACCATTTGTTCTGGTGTAGCATCAGATGCGATATTACGAATCGTCTTACTTTTATAAACAGGCTTTCCTTCTGCGTTCACTCCTTGATCAAACACAAGACGAATTTGACGTTCTACTAAATATTTCGCTGCCATGTTATCTCCCCCCCTTTTCATTCTCTATGTATGTGGTTCTGTAAAAATGGGGGGAGGCGAACGTAAATAATGAAGCATTTTTTCATAACAAGTGCATTTCAACTATTCGGAGCGTATGGAAATGTAGAATTTTGTTCACAACAAAAAGTGCACGAGAATGGCTTTTTGGCCATCCTCGTGCACAATTCCAACCGTATTATAGAAGTTTTAGTCCTTGAACTAGTTCGTCCATTCGATTCAAGGCTGTGTTTACTTCGTCTAAAAGTACTTGTTTGCTATGTGAAGCATCTGCTCGGTCCTTACTGAATTCTTCGTCATCCATCAGGTTTTGAAGAAGACCATCTAGAAGCTGTGAAACATTCGAAAGTTCTCCATTGACGGTTGAGGTTGACTGTTGAATGGTCGTTACCTCTTCATTCATTGCCACTTCTGAATTGTGAATGTCATTAAAATATTTTTTGGTCGACTGTGTCATTGTGATTGTATCCGTAATATCCGTCGTTCGTTCCGTTACTCGTACGGACAAGCTCTGGACACGTTCAATAATTTTCTCCACGTTCCCTTTTATTTCTGTCAGCGCACTTTTACTTTGATCGGCAAGTTTTCGAACTTCGTCGGCTACGACAGCAAAGCCTTTTCCTGCTTCACCAGCACGTGCTGCTTCAATCGAAGCGTTCAATGCCAACAGGTTTGTTTGAGAAGCAATACTTTCAATCGTATTCGCAAAGTTTGAAATTTCCTGAGAGTCTTGTTGAAGAGCGTAAATGATGCTTTGAAACTCTTCAAACACCTTTTTTACATGATTCATTTGCTGTACTAGCGAATCGATTCGTTCATTTCCATCGTTGACGATATGTAAATTATCAGACGTTTGCTTTGAAATTTTCTTCACCAATCGCTCAATCTCATCTGCTTGCTCAAGAATATGCTGAATAGATGTAGCAGAATCCGTTAAAATCTGTGCGTGATTTGTTGCCTCCTGCTTTATAGTAACGCATGCTGCAGAAGTTGTTTGCTCCTGTTGAATAGCTTCTTCATTTTTGGAGCGTAGAAGCTGTAAGAGCTGCTCAATTTCACCTGTTACTTCCTGAAGCTCTTGATTAGATAACGTGCCCATTTCTTCTACAGCTGCTGCCTGTAGCTCTTTTGCTGTTTCACGCTTAAAACGTTGTAAAAGTCCCATAAACGATTCCTCCACCTAGTATGATCGTGATATATGTGTTTAACAATTGCTAATAATACAAGCTAGTTCTTTTTTCCTCTTATTTGGATCGCTTTGCATCGATCTAACAGTTCACCTAAACAATTGACAGCCTACAAATGAGGAAGTCGATCTATTTATATTATCGTTATTTTTTGAAAAATGTGAACAAGCATTGAAAATTTTTGTATTTCCTCCTTTCATACAGGCATTGAACAGCAATTTTTAGGGAATATCGTATAATGCGGACAAAAAAATTATTTTAGTTAGTAAGGAGCCCGATTTTATGATTTATACTACTTCTTTACAAGATATTACCGAACATATGCTAGAAGGATTTTTCACCGATTGGGAAAATGGCCCTACACCTGCTACTCACCTTCACTTATTAGAACGAAGCTATAAGGTAGTAGTAGCAATTGATGAAGAGAAAAACGAAGTGGTAGGCTTCATTACGGCCATTAGTGACGGATTACTGTCAGCTTCTATTTCATTTCTTGAAGTATTACCTGACTATCGTGGGCAAGGCATTGGAAAGGATCTTTTAAAAGAAATGTTAGAAGAACTTGACCATCTTTATATGATTGATGTAGTCGGTGATGAAACAGTAAAACAATTTTGTGAAGAGCTTGGATTTGAGCCCTCAATTGGAATGGTAAAACGCAACTTAGCGTTTCAGTCTGGGAAAGAAGACTAACTCCTATAGGATAAAAAAGGAGCGCAGTGATCTGCGCTCCTTTTACTGCATAGAATCCAAAAATAACTCCATGCCGGTTAATTTTGACAATCCAAATGCATTAATCACTTGGTCGAAATATTGAAGAAGCCCCATCAAATCATAGGATACTAGTTTGGTTGTGAGATATGATTTATTGAAACGATATTTGTTTTTATCTGAAAATACAATTCCTTCTCTTCGCACGAACTCACGGAACGAAGCGGTATCGAAGTATAAAACATCGTTACGAATATTGTCCAAATCAATGACAATAATCATTTCGTCTAATTCATTGCTGAGGTTTTTCATGCATTCGAAATATTCAATAAAGCAGCCAAGTACAGCAGATAGAAATTGCTTCGCGTCGACATACTGAAACTGAAAAAACATTTCTTCATCTACGTAGTTTGACGCGTTCTTTTGTATTTCGTGAATAACAGATTCGGGAGACGGCTGATACGGTATTGGGATGTGAAATTTGGCCGATCCGTTAAAAAATTGCTCCCAAGCAATCGTCCGATCATAGGCATCCATTAAATCTGAATTTCGAAAAACGATGGATTCAGCTGAATAAGAGGCTTTTAAAAAAGGCAGGTTCATTGATACAAGTGCATTTTGCTTGATCGTGTATGACTTTTTTTGCTTCGACTTTTTTAAAATATATTGCTTTAGCTCCTCAGGCTCCAACCGCGCAGTTAGCTTTAAATCATATGTAGGAATTAAATACATGTTGCACATTCCAAAGTGGACATAAGACTTACCGTGTACAGGCCACTTTCTGTTGTAGATCGTTAATTCCTTCGTGCAAAACTCTTCCATTTTCCTCATTCTCTCTTCTGACTTCTGATATAACCGGTCGAGATGATAGCGATCTTCAATTTCCTTCACAGGAGACGAGCTGCTTCCAATCCTCCTATAAATCTTTCCATAAGAAATATAAGGAGGATTATTCCCCTCCGGAATCCAAATAACAAATACACCGTGATTCGCTTCATTCGGAGGTGTCAAAAATCGTGCCACAATGCGCGGAATAGGATTCGTAGCGTCCTTTAGCATATTGTTAATAAGCAGTTCATAGCTTTTCTTTTCAATTAAGTTGATGGACCGATCTTCTTCATCAATTCCAAAAAACAACCATCCCCCTATTTCATTTGCAAACGAAGCAATGATATTCGGGATTTTTCTGCGTACGGTGGGGCTGATTTCCCGTTTATACTCGATCTGATACCCTTCTTCAATCTCATTTTTTTGAATTTGATGGAGGTCATCAAAGGTTAACTCATAAATCGTTTTCTTTCTGCCATCTGTTCCGACAAACGGCGAATAATAGGATTCAATCATGATTGTCCTCCCTTGTACCAGAACCCTCTATTTCTACAAGTGACATATAATGCGTTATTCTGCTAAATAAAGGAGCCTACAGGCATGTGTATATAAACCATCCGTTTCGTTTTTAAGCTTTTTTGTTTGAATGTGGATTTCTATATATATATGCAGACAAGTTTTGATCATTTCTCCTATTTCTATTTATTACTGAATCGTTAGATGTTTTGTCGGGTCATGTTTGTATTGCTCATAGAATGGCAGCATTGAAGCAATGGTTTTCTTAAAATCAGGACAGCGAATATTAGAGCCTTTTAAATCTTCCGTTGCCTGTGTACAATCATACTCGGCCTTACATGTAAAATAATCTAGCGCTTCTTTTTCAACGCGAAGCCATTTCCGAACGGTACTAAGTGAAAGACCCGTCTTTGCTAAAGCAAGCGGAAGTACCCCCTTTGGTCGACGATTCAAATATTCCTGCATCATCATTTCATAAATTTCTTTCATCGTATAGGGATTTGGGTCTGTTAAGTGATATGTTTTTCCTATTCCATTGTCGACATGTGACAGATAGAGCGTAGCTTGTAAAATATAATCGACCGGAACGAAATTACCTTGTGCATCTCCTCTTCCTAAATACGGAATGATGGGAAAGGATCGTATTTTATCAAAAAGGTTCAGCAAAAAGTAAATGCCGTCAAACTTAATGGTTTCCCCTGTTTGGGAATCTCCTCTGACGATGCCAGGACGAATAATGGTAGTCGGAGAATCGATGGAAATAGACTGAACGAGTTTTTCAGCCTGAAACTTGGTGGATTCGTAATGATTTTTAAAGCGCTGATTCATCTCAAGTTCTGTTTCGAGTATCGTTCCTTCTCGCGTACCTGACACATATGCGGTGCTGAAGTACGTGTAGCGCTGTAAATGAGGAAGTGTGGAAACAAACTGATTCACATGTTTTGTTCCGTTGACGTTGATCTCGTATGCAATATTCTCGGGAACGGCTAAATCATAAACGGCCGCAAGATGAAAGACGTGGGTAATTTGCTGCGTAATTTCTTGTTGAATATGATGAGGCATGTTTAGGTGAGGTTTCGTAATATCACCAGGTATAATGGTGTACAGATGAAATGAGGTCGTACTATTGGCGACGAGCCGACGGACTTCTAGCTCAGCCTTTGTCACGAAGCTTGGCTGAACCAATAAGTAAATATGTGATGCATCGTGTTGTTTAATCAGGCATTCTACTAAGCGAGATGCAATAAAGCCAGGAAATCCGGTAAAAAAATAGACATTCTCCATTATTTAGCCTCCCTATTTTTCACTACCAGTCGTTATATGTAGTGTATTCAAAGGATAGGCAGAAAAATCCTTCTTCTCTTCAAAAACATCTATCTTGTAAACTAGCTACTTATTTTTTTGACGGGAAAAGGTCAAGCGCATGCACAACAGTCGCAACAATTCCGAGTGTTAAAAGAAGTTCAATAACGTCCTTCATCTTTATTCCTCCTTCACTTTATCTTAAACCCAGCGTTTCGCTTCTTCTTGCGTTTATAAAACAAGCCCAACATTTTAGGAAGTATTCTTCTTTTAAATGAAGGGCTGTAATTAATCGACATTTGAATAACACGTTCATTCTAACAAAGAAAAGGGTCTAAATAAACAGTATTTTTACAAAACGGTTAATAATGTTTCATTTTAAAGTCAAATAGGAGATGAGAAAAACACCTCTATGTAATAAACTATCACAAATTGGGAAAGCTTTCACATATTTTGTTTCACTTACACCTTACATGCAAGGCGCAGATCCGCATGTTGTTTTTTGGAATAGTACACATTCATATGATCAACCACCAGTTTTTCATACCCCATTACCCACAGTACATATAAGGTAACTTTTGAAAGCATTGATAGATGAAGGTGCTTTGTATCAAAGCTTATAACCGTTTTAGTCGTTATATTCAGTAGAAAGAAAATCGATTTAACCGTTCCATGCTGGGTCATCACCTGATACTTTTCAAGCTGATACATACCGTCATCACTTTCATACGTGATCATCTCAACAGGAACAATTGGAGCTGTCTGTCTTTTTAAAATAGACGGTGAGAATGAAATTTGGTTGTCCTTTGATAACACCTCTTCATCCTTTAACAAGCGGGTTAGCTCTGGATATAAGCAAAGTCGGCCATAGAATGCAGTAATTTCGACCGTATCATCGCAGAGCGTGTAAAGAAAACAAATATCTTCATCAATTAATCCATAGTTTTGGAACAGCTGTATTCGCTTTGGCAGCAGCGCGAGTTGTCCGCATAGCCGCTTCAATTCGTCCCACCCTATTGCTGGACCGATGCATTCATTCCAGCGTATCCAAGCATGGTAACTAATTTTTACAGTAGTTGAAGAACTAGTACTCTCTGAAGGTTTTACGTATAGTTGTTTATAAATGTGGCGCTTAATTTCTTCTTGTAGATTGACCTGCTGATAATAGCAAAAAGAGAAGCCTGTAATTGATAACGGTTCTTTTAGAAATGATTTTACATTTTTCATTTAGCATCTCCTCAATCTTTTTATACGGATAACGTTCATTTAATCAATTGATCTACAGAGAGTATGTAACCTCGTTCATTAGCGTGCTGGGAACAGCTGACTGAATTCTACTTTTTTGGCGATTTCGCTTCCGATCGCAAAGGACATATTACCTGCAATGAGAGAAGAGATACAAAGATGCGCTGAATACTTCTCGTAAAAAAGATGAAATTCATCTTCACTAGAATAATTGCTGTAATGGTAGTTTACGACGGTAGCTTTCTTTGAGTGAAGGTGTGCGGGCGAAAAATGTGGAATAAATCGCTGAACTTCATCCACAATCTTTCTCTTAGAAAAGGCTTTAGTGACATCTTCAATTCCCTCATTCACATAGAACTTCGCGAGCATTAAGAGATTTTGTTGTTTGTCAGAATGCTTATTCTTAAACACTTGCAGGCATTTTCGCAATATCGGATTCTCAATCGTTTCTTCGCGATGAATACGAATAACCGAGTCTTCATCAGCCCCTTTGAACATTTGAAACTGCAGATGCTGTTTAGATGTCGTTCGTAACGAGGTGATAAATTGATTAACCGACTCATTCATCCCTAACCGATAATATTCTGAGCGTGTTGTTCGTTTTTGAAGCTTGAAGTTATAGCCAGATAGTCTTGCCACTCGGTCCGCATAAAAGCCAGCACAATTAATCAAATAGCTACCTTCAAATATATTTGTACTCGTAACAACTTCTACATTTTTTTTGCGTTCCTTAATATATAAAATTGGGGATTGAAAATATACATCTCCGCCATATTCTTTAATTTCATTCAGCATTTTTTCGTACAGATGTTGAAGACTAAGAACGGCGATATTTGCTTTTTTCGTCTCCCAGTGATCATCTATTAACGCGGATTGCTTCTTCTCGCTTTGAAAGTCATTTCTATTTTGTTGAGAAGCCACAACCATTTTCTCGTAAACTTTGTATTCAATCTCATGATGCTTGCAATATTCCAATAACATGTAATAGCCTTCATTCATTAATAACTTATAGTAAGCATTTTCATCACTTTCTACCGAGTGTATGATAAGATCCTGCTGTGAATACAAGGATGAGAGCATAGAATCGCGCTCTAAAATAGCAATTTTTGCGTGCGGATTTTTTTTATAAATGGATAAAGCAATAGCCAAGCTTACTGTATTAGTTCCAACTATAATCACATCATACAAATCCAATCACTCCTAAGCGAACGACATGAACAGACTCATTTATTGACTCACCTTCAGTTTCCAACAATAGGATATATTCTGTTTTCATCCGTTTTTTTCCTTTTTTTATTTTTACAATGCTGATAAATCACCGTGATTAGGCTTTTTATCGTCAGCATTACGAATAAAGTGATATGCCTCGTTGGAAGAACACATTTTGTTTCTAATTATCGTGATAGCTCTATACGTAAGAAAGAGAGACTCTGTTTTTCAACAAATCAAAAAGCATTGAACTAAATCAATGCTCGTTTTTACGGATTATCTTGTATAGTGAACAATCGCATCCCGGAGAAACTGCGCTGCGCCTTCTCCGTGCTGATCATAATATGATTTGAAGCGTTCATCTTGGACATACATGTTAGCAAGACCGGCGTGAGCTTGTTTTGAATAGTGGCCCCAATAGTAGCTCAGCCATTTTTTATGCATTTCTGCTAGATGCTGACCTTGATCACTGGTAGGGTCGTTGGTTGGGAGGACTTCTTTTAAACGTTGCAGAAGTTGTTGTTCTAGCAAGGTCGCATCCTCATATTCTTTCTTCGTCATCTTTTGGAACTTTTGGTTGGCCGCCTGTAACTCCTTATCTCCATACTTTTCACGAACTTCATCTCCGTATGCGCGTTCATTTTTTTCCATTATCTCCTTTTTAAAGCCTTCAAACTTCTCTTGGTCCGTCATACTCTTCTCTCCTTTTACTTGTAAAATGGTTTGCTCCACGTTACGGATTAATTGATTAAGCTGTTCTCGTCTTTCAAGTAGTTTCTGATGGTGATCGTGAAGTGCGGCTTCATGATCAAACTGCGGTGAATAAATAATGTGTTTGATTTCTTCTAGGTTAAAGTCTAATTCTCGGTAAAATAATACTTGTTGTAAAAGATTCACTTCCTTTAAACCATAAATCCGATAACCTGCTGCATTGACTCGCGCTGGCTTTAATAATCCAATTTCATCGTAATAGCGAAGTGTTCGGGTACTAATACCAGCTAAACGGGCCATCTTTTGAATCGTATACTCCATCTCATTCCCCTCCTCAACTACTACCCTACACCTTACCGGAGCGTGAAGGTCAACTCTTTTCGAAAAAAAAGCCATGATGCGATCGACCATACAAAGGTTGATCCACATCATAGCTATTAAACGATTAGGTGATGTTGTACAATAATGTTTTGGTTCCGACTAATACGGCTCCCGTCGTAACAAAGTAGTAATTTGAGGCTGTGTCTAATACTAACGGTCCCGTCCAGGTGATAGGAGTAGAACCAAATTGACTACTAAAGATACCCGTTGGAGGAACATCGGAGGTAGCTGTACCAATTGTTACATTATTGGTGATAAAAGAGTTTGTAATTTCAGAATAAGCAGCCACATTGATGACCCCATCTGCTCTGCTATCGAGCATCCGCTGAATTCTTAAACCGTTGTGGACTGTGCTTTGCCCCGCCCCGCTATTGATTCGGCTATTATAAAAATAAGCGTTCAGGTTTCCTTGATGGCCAGCTTGAATGATACTTCCAACGAGATTGGCATTATGCAGCTGAAACTCAATTGTCGTAAACGGATCTACAATCGCCACATTTTGAAACGTCACATTACCACTAATGATCGCGCCATCTGTATAATTTGTATGTGTGCTCACAGATGTACCGTTATCAAGCGTTCCAATCACTGTGACCGGACGTACATCATAGGCAGGTCCTTTAGCGATATAAACTGCTTCAGCATCTTGACTTGTTTGCACCGTTACGTTTCGTGGAGTGGACGACCCGAAATTGATCAGGTCTGCGTTCCCAAGAACCCATGGACCTAGTCCAAGAAGTTGCACATGTCTGGCTGGAGGAATGACGATGTCCTCATTAAAGATAGAGTTAGACGCAATATAAATTATAATACGTGCTCGCATTCCATTATTAACCGCATATGGAGTGTTTGTGGCGGCCGTTATTGCTGCTTGTAATGAAGTAAATGGATCAGATGGTGTACCCGTTCCTGGACCAATTGCATTCGAATCTGCCCAAAAAACCGTTTGTAGCCCCCATTGAAAAACACCCGGTCCAGTAGGACCAATCGCTCCTGTTGCTCCGGTCACTCCTGTGACCCCAATAGGCCCAGTGGCTCCGGTGGCTCCGGTTGGTCCTGTTGCTCCAGTCGGTCCAGTGACTCCTGTTGCTCCTGTAGCTCCTGTGACTCCAGTCGGTCCGGTGGCTCCAGTGACTCCTGTGGCTCCTGTCGGTCCTGTGGCTCCCGTGGCTCCTGTGACTCCTGTGGCTCCTGTGACTCCTGTGGCTCCAGTCGGTCCGGTGGCTCCTGTGGCTCCCGTGGCTCCGGTTACTCCAGTCGGTCCTGTTGCTCCAGTCGGTCCGGTGGCTCCTGTTGCTCCTGTGACTCCTGTGACTCCTGTTGCTCCAGTCGGTCCGGTGGCTCCTGTTGCTCCTGTGACTCCTGTGACTCCTGTTGCTCCAGTCGGTCCGGTGGCTCCGGTCGCTCCAGTGACTCCCGTTGCTCCTGTTGCTCCGGTCGCTCCAGTGACTCCTGTTGCTCCTGTGGCTCCCGTGGCTCCTGTGGCTCCCGTGACTCCTGTGGCTCCCGTTGCTCCTGTTGCTCCCGTGACTCCTGTGGCTCCCGTGACTCCTGTTGCTCCAGTGACTCCTGTGGCTCCCGTGGCTCCAGTGACTCCGGTGGCTCCTGTTGCTCCAGTGACTCCTGTTGCTCCAGTCGGTCCGGTGGCTCCTGTGGCTCCCGTGACTCCCGTTGCTCCTGTGGCTCCGGTCGCTCCCGTGACTCCTGTGGCTCCGGTGGCTCCCGTGACTCCTGTTGCTCCAGTCGGTCCGGTGGCTCCCGTGGCTCCAGTGACTCCCGTTGCTCCCGTGGCTCCGGTCGCTCCCGTGGCTCCGGTCGCTCCAGTGACTCCCGTTGCTCCCGTGGCTCCGGTCGCTCCAGTGACTCCGGTGGCTCCGGTGGCTCCTGTTGCTCCAGTGACTCCGGTGGCTCCCGTGGCTCCTGTGGCTCCAGTGACTCCTGTGGCTCCCGTGACTCCGGTGGCTCCCGTGACTCCTGTTGCTCCCGTGGCTCCCGTGACTCCGGTGGCTCCTGTTGCTCCAGTGACTCCTGTTGCTCCAGTCGGTCCGGTGGCTCCCGTGGCTCCGGTCGCTCCGGTTGGGCCTGCTGGACCAATTCCTCCTCCAACAGCGCTCAGTAGTTCAACGTCATCTACTAATAGATCAGCTACACCAGGAGATGGTAACTTATTGATGATAACTAAAGCTTGGGTTGCCCCTAATGGAGCAGCTGTGGCGTTACGATAAGTCTCTAGCCAAGTATTATTAATTGTTACATCTGGAACACTATTAATATTAATGCTCTCAATAATCCCATATCCTAAAAAATTAAAAGAAGCATCATAATATAGTAATTGAATGGTGACAGCTGGTGCTGTTCCTACTCCGACTTTAGCGATTGAAGTGAGTAGCTCATAACGGTCTCCGCTAGTAACAGGGACAAATTGATAAATATAGGCATTAATATTATCTCCTTGTAAAAGCACAGAAAAAAATCCTGTATGCGCGTAAGCAGAAGTAATTGACGCATTAAACCCAATCCAAGGAGATAAGCTTCCTGTTTCAAAGCTGCTATTTACAACTAAATTATTTAAGCTCATTGTCGTTTCTCTTAACCTCCTTTTAAATAATAACTTGAGACAAAAGTGTCTCAAGTTATTATATGAATGCTATTTGTTTAGGACCTTGTCACTTGTCTATATTAAAAGAGGAAGTTTTAGGAAAGGAATCATTTTAGTAGAAGCCTAAGAGCAACAGTGTTGTTTGACGCTCATTTTCAAAATAAAAACCAGGATCATTTTTGATCCTGGTTTAGAGAATGCCTGAAAATAGTCGTGCGAACGATTCTTTTGCTCGTTCGAACACGCTTCTTTTATAAAATTGGACAGGACTAACTCGAACGCTATCTTTTAGATCATCTTCATAATGCTGAATTAAGTCTTTAATCGAATCAGTTTCCATAAGGAAAGCATTCACTTCAAAATTCAGATGAAAGCTTCGGATATCCATATTAGCTGTACCAACGGAAGCAATATCCCCGTCAATGATCATTACTTTTTGATGCGTAAATCCTTTTTGATAGCAATAGATTTCGACTCCATACCTCAAGAGCTCAGGGAAGTAAGAGCGGGTTCCGTACTGTGTTAAAAATCCATCGTTAATTTCTGGAACCATTAGACGGACTTGAACGCCTTTTTTAGCTGCCACCCGAAGAGCTGTTCGAATGACCGTATCTGGTACAAAGTACGGAGTAGCAATCCAAATAGACTTCGTGGCACAGGACATCATCGTGTAATAGAGATCACTAATAATATCTTCTTGCGTATCTGGACCACTAGCCACGATATGAACAAAGCCTTTTTCATCCACCTCACAGTTTTTCGTGAAGTTTTTGTCTTCTAAAAGAAATTCTTCGCTCACATACGCCCAGTCGAGAAGAAATACCGCATGTAGTGTTTGAACGGCTTCTCCCTCTAACATCATATGCGTATCACGCCAAAAGCCAAACTTTTCACTTCGTCCTAAATATTCGTCACCAACGTTGAGCCCACCGACAAAACCTATTTCTCCGTCAATGACAATAATTTTACGGTGATTTCGAAAATTAAACTTCTGGTTAAAGAAGCCGTACTTCATCGGCAAAAATGGATAAACGTTAATACCGGCTTCTTTCATGCGCTCGACATCTGCACCTGCGAGGGTTATACTTCCACCACCATCGAAAATAAAACGAACCTCAACGCCCTCTTGAGATTTTTCGATTAAAAGATCAATGATGGACTTTCCAAGCTCATCGGATCGAAACGTGTAGTACTCCATATGAATATAGCGCTTCGCCTTTTTTAGCTGTTTTTTAATTTCACCAAACGTTTCGTCACCGTTTTTGAGAATACGGGTTTTGGTGCACGTATTCATCGTTGTTAGAGCCGCCCGTTGTGCATAATCCGCAAACTGCTGTTGATGATGATTCAAGTTGGATAAGGACGGATGATGAGTCTTCTTCGACATCTTTTCAAGCGCTTCACGGTCATGTTTTCGCTTATTTTGAAACAGATACCCCTTCAAATACAGCTGCCCAGAGTATAGATAAAAGATATAGCCAAGAACCGGGATGAAAATAAGTACATACATCCACAGCAACGTATGGTGAGAGGTTCGATTTTCTAGCATGAGTGAGAAAATCGTCGTAGCCATAATGATAACGTATACGGCCCAAAATCCGACCTTCCACCAAAAGTCGGCTTGCGTAAAGAAAATCATATAAAGTGATGCAATGATAAGAACTACAAATATAAATTCAATTCGGCGTTTTTCAAGTGTTTTCATTAGTCTGTCTCCAAGAAAAGATTAGTTATGTAGAAATCCATACGGTTCTCATAGTACCCTTCTCAAGGCATAATCAATCCTACTTTATAAGAATAAGGACAGAAATTTTAACAATGTTTCTCTTTATTGCCTACTCCGTGCTATGATAGAAAAAATTAAGTGATATGATTGGCATGCATGTTCATTAGGGACTATGGATTTCAAGTCCAAAAATGCACTATTTGTTCAAACAATGGAATAAATACACGTGTCCGTTAGTTTACTACCATCTGCGGATACATCATCATTTTTTAAAATTCCTTCTAACTCAAAGCCTAGCTTTTCCGGGATGGAACGACTTTTAAGGTTTGTCGATTCGCATCTTATCTCAATTCTTTTAAATTTCATTTGCTGTAATCCGACGTTTGATAATTCTCTTACGGCTTCTGTCATGTAGCCATTTCCACTAAACGCGGTATGAATCCAATAGCCAATTTCACATTTCGGTACGTTCCAGTTTATTTCTTGAAAACTTGTTACTCCAATAAATTCCTTCGTAACTTTATGAAAGATTAAGAAACGAAAACTTTTTCTTTTAAGAAAATCGATATGAGCTTCTCTTACGTTCATTTCCGTTTCTTCAATTGTAGGAAGCTTCTGCGCAAATGGCAGCCAGACTTTCAACTCATGAATGGATTCCCTTATTGCTTGATTTACAATGCTACCGTCCCCTGACTGTCTAGGTGCTCGAAGTAGTAGCCTTTCCGTTTCTAACTGAATCGGCGCATCGATCAATAATTGACGTGTCATGATAATCCCCTTCTGATGTTTTTATGTCGTACTTATTCAACAATCGAAAATTGCTGAATTTAAGTTCATTTTAACATAAATATCCATTTATTGATTTTTGATATAATGAACCAACGTCAAAAAGAAAGAAAACGGAGGAATGAAAATGAGATCAGAAAAGGACATGCTTCACCTTATTTTAAACGTCGCTCAAAGAGATAATCGCATACGAGCGGTCATCATGAATGGATCTCGCGTGAATTCTGCTGTAAGAAAAGACCCTTTTCAGGATTATGACATTATTTACATCGTGAAAGATCTGGACTTATTCATACAGGATCACAGCTGGGTGGATGTGTTTGGAGAGCGGATGATTATGCAACTTCCTGATGATACTGGTGCGCTAACGTATGATCGCTTTGCCTATTTAATGCAGTTTAAAGATGGGAATCGAATTGATCTCACGCTACTTTCAGCGACAAAGCGAGAAGTCATTTACACCGATAGCCTGTCCGTTGTTTTGCTTGATAAAGATACACAATTTTCACCACTTCTACCCCCGTCGAACAAAAGCTATTGGGTCCAACCTCCGACAGAAACACATTTTAGAGAATGTTGCAATGAATTTTGGTGGTGTATGCCATATGTAGCCAAGGGGTTATGGCGAAATGAAATAACCTATGCGAAAAACATACTCGAACACCCTCTTCGAAATATGCTTCATCTGATGCTGGATTGGTACGTAGGCCTAGGCACTAATTTCCAAGTGAGTACAGGAAAAAGCGGGAAGCACCTGCAACAGTATCTAGCTCCTGACGTATGGGAGCAAGTGCTCAAAACCTATTCAGATGCAGAGGCTCTTCGCACATGGCAAGCGGTCTTTACGATGTGTGATCTATTTTCATCTCTTGCTAGAAAGGTGGGCGCTCATTTTTCATTTTTCTACAATGAGGAGGAAGAGAAAAACGTACTTGCACATCTACGATACGTAAGCAACCTTTCTAGTCGTGCCGAGGAATTGTATCCATAAAAAATAGCCGCTCTATCATAGAGGCGGCTATTTGATATCTATTTTATTTCGTAATGATATGCTTCGCACCAAGGTAGCGTGGACTCCAGTAGCTAGACGTTAGGTCTGCAACAGAGATCCCTTTTGAAGATGATGCGTGAATAAATTTGTTGTCTCCTAAGTAGATGCCTGCATGTGAAGGACCTGCTTTGTACGTTTCAAAGAATACGATGTCCCCACGCTGTGGTTCACTTACAGATGTACCTTGTTTGTGAATGTCAGCAACCGTACGAGGAAGATCTTGTCCAAGTGCTTTGTTGAACACATATACTAAGAAGCCACTGCAGTCGAATCCTGAAGGCGATTCTCCGCCCCATTTATATGAAATGCCGGAATACTTCTTCGCTTCGTTAATTAATTCATCGGCTGAAGCAGATGTCGAAATACCAGCAACCTTACTATTGCTTTTAACAGTAGTTAATGCCTGATATGTACGTTTACCCATAACGCCGTCTTTTTTCAATCCAGCGTCCTTTTGGAGCTTCATAACAGATTTTTTTATGTCAACATTGTAGAAATTCGTTGTGTGTTTTGCTTTGTAATACCCTTTATTAATAAGCTTCTTTTGAAGCTGTTTTACCTCTGGTCCAATATCTCCGTGCCTCAACGTGTCATTGCTCTCAGCTGCATGACTGAACAATGGTTGACTAGCGAGCACGCCTGTAAAAGCTAGTGTTGCGATTAATTTCTTCATCCTGTCTTCCTCCTTGTTCGGTTTGTTTTATTAACACTACACAACCCTAACACGGAAAGATAACAGGCGAATGATAGCACGATTACAGTTCGTTTACAAAACCAAAAAAATGACCTTTTTTCAATGTAATATCCTCCTGTAAAGGACATACTTGGACAGATAAGAAAGATCTTCTTTTTTCTTTCCCTCATTTTGGATTTGTGAACGTTTATTGAACCTTCAGGCAAACGGTTTGATTTGGCAGAGTTTTTTCTTGTTTTTATGGACATAAATATGTTGTAATCATATATGTAGTCATTACCTTATACCACAATGATACTGTTGATAAACAAAAGATATACATCGTACTTCGTGACGAGAGGAGGAAGCATAGAAACGTTCTATGCGCCATCACATGAAAACAGAAGATCAAGAACAAAAATCAAGCAATTTAACGTTTTGGATGATTTGTATTGTCCCTACAATCGGTGCGATTGTTGTAGCACTCGTTGCCTTCTTATTACCGGCAGCTCCTGGTGAAGGGCCCCGTGATATGGGACCACCAGCACCAAAAATTCCGCATGAGCAAAAAAGCGATTCTAATTCGACAGGCTATCACTACACGCCATCACAACATCAGCAAGCATAAAAAAAGACGCGAAACCGCGTCTTTTTTGTTTAGGAAGAAGAACCGCATGAAGAGCTGCTACACGAGCTTCCAGAGCTACAGGAGTGGCTACTACAAGAATGACCGCTACAGGAGTGATGATGATCATGGTGATGGGTAGAAGTGTGAGAGGGCAAATGATCATTCATACGTTCGCAATATTGATCATTGGTCGAACACGTGTCAGAGTAAAAAATCATTAGTGGAATCATCGTATTTGGATCTGTGTCTTGGAAATAGTTTGACCTCTTTTTATAGTCTCCACCTTTAACGTGTTGAATGTCATATTGCAGCTTCGGAATCAGTAAATCAATCACGTTAGCGGCTTCTTCACTTGTATGTGTTTGAAAATACGTTTCTTTTAATTCATCGTGACTAAGCTCATTAAAATTCTCAATAATAATTTTTGATAGAGGTTGTTGAAAAAAGCGTCCATATGTACGATGTGTTCCTTCATTCGTTAAAAATAGGCGCCCATACACCCATTCAAAAAACGCTCTTTCTTCAGTCGTGTTCCCTACTGATGGTGCATGATGAATCATGTTTCCTTTGTAATCCTCACAAAAGCGCTCATATTCTCTTGTAAACATCAGCATAGCGTGCCAAATTTCGTCTACCTTTTCACTATACATGGGTACTTCCTTTAAAATTGTGCTGAGCAAGAAAAATCGCTTCAGCTCCATTTCATAATAGTCGTAGTCTTCCTCCCTGATTTGTCCTTCACCAATCACTCTTTTTTTCACATGAGCAGCATATGATTCAGGCATAGCATTTTCCAAGTGAGAAAGCAGTTCTTCTAATCCTAAGTCACTCCGAATACCTGCTCGTTCGTAAACGGTATACGAAAAGGAAGATTTTCTATTTTTAATTGCCCTTCCTATCAAAAAGGCAGCAACTATACTAACAGCGATTATGATAATTTCCATAATTTCCTTCTTTCCTTTCTTTCATTATAGCTCCTTTGTCTCTCTAGATGAAGAAAAAATCCATTTTGTATAAACCATCTGAAAATGCACACGTTGGTGGTAAAGACGTCGTACTGAAGATCGGCGTAACACATCTTAAGTCTTGGCGAAGACATTGTCCGTATTTTAGATAAGGGTGTTGTCATTACTGGGGATGTTCGGATATTTATCGGGGATGTCGAACTACTTACGGTTTAAATCCGCCTCTGACTTGCTTCAATTGATAAAGCGAGAGAAAGTGGGATGGATCGGTGGGAAACAGTTCCATACTATAAGCTAAAAGGCAACGCCCATTCATTCTCATTGGCAAGTTAACCGAAAAGGTAGAACATTCACTTTTCCACCCAAGGAAGACATAATAAAAAGGCGGTATCGTAACCGCCTTTTAGCTTTCAATTGTTTTATTACGTCCTGCTCCAATGCCGCAAAGTAAAATAAGCGCTGATGCGACAACAAGCATATAAAGAGGAGCTGTCCAGCTGTGGGTCGTATCGTGTAAAAGACCAAATAGCGTTGGCCCCACTGCCGCCAGAAGATACCCGATGGACTGCGCCATTCCTGATAAGCTTGCTGCTTCTCCTGCAGTCGTCGTGCGCATTCCGAAAAACATCATACTAAGGCTAAACGCAGAGCCCCCTGCAACCCCAAGAAGAATCACCCATAAGACGGTTAAGCTTGTTGAACCATACAGTAAGCCTAGAATGGCAATCACAAATAATCCTCCGCTTGCAGCAGCTAATCCACTTTGGCTTTTCATTTTCCCTGCAAAAACAGGAATTAAAAACGTGACTGGAAGAACAGCGAATTGTAGTAATGAAAGCGTCCATCCAGCAGCACTTGAGCTCAGTCCCTGTTCAATGAGAATTTCAGGAAGCCACGCTACAATCGTGTAAAAAATCAGTGATTGTAGCCCCATAAAGAACGTAACCTGCCAAGCAAGGCCAGAGCGCAGCAAATTCCCTTCTGACTTAGCTGATTTTTTGACAATTTGCGGTTTCACTCTTTTCCTCATTTGTGGCATCCATACTAAAATGGATACGAATGAAATAACGACCCAATAGCCTAGTGCCCCGATCCAACCCCATCCAAGGTTGCTCGCAAGTGGAACGCTTAAACCAGATGCAACAGCAGCACATAGGTTCATGGCAACCGAATACACGCCTGTCATTAAACCAATTTTGTGAGGGAATTCCTTCTTTATAATGCTTGGAAGCAATACATTTCCGATCGCAATGGCAAGACCAAGCATAATCGTTCCGACAAATAACGTGAGCGTACCTGATAACGAGCGTAAAATAACTCCTACAGTAAGAACTAGTAATGAAACAAAAAGAACGGTCTCCATCCCAAAACGCTTTGCAAGCCTTGGTGCAAATGGAGAAACGAGCGCAAAAGCAAGTAACGGAACGGTTGTAATCGTTCCAGCTAACGTATTCGATATGTGAAGGTTATCTCGAATGAGTCCTACAAGAGGTCCTACAGATGTAATCGGAGCCCGTAAGTTCATCGCAATGAAAATAATTCCTAATATAAGAAGCCATGTACCAGCTTTAGGAGCCACTTTTCGTTCTGACTCTGTGTAGAGCTGTTCGTCTAATTTTCTCTCTGCATTCATGATCGTTCCTCCCATCTTTGTTCGACTTCTTTCATATATTGCTTAATATACGCATTAACGGCCTCTACCGCTTGATCCGCATCCTTTTCAATAATGGCCTCCACCATTTGATGATGCGTTTCTTGGTAAATATCTGACTGAGGCGTAATTTCCATCAGGCTGTTAACAGAAAGTTGAATCGCCTCCATCATATTTTCGTAAAGTTCAATTAAAATGCCATTGTGAGTCGCTTCTGCAATCGCGAGATGAAGGTTCAAATCCGCACGAACATACCCTTCCATGTCACCATCAGCGGCTGCTTTTTCACAAGCATTCAGATGAGATGAAATACGTTCAACATCTTCATCTGTTCGCCGATGCGCGGCTAAAAGAGCCGCTTGATACTCAAGCGCATGACGCACCTCTAGCGTTTCGACAAGTGTGGATTGACGAATACGCTTAATTAAGACCGCTCCGAGAACACTTGATGAGCATACATGCGTTCCGTCCCCTTGACGAGTTTTAAGAAGCCCAGCGTGAACGAGCGCACGTATCGCCTCACGAAGCGTATTTCGACTTACACCTAGCTCTTCCATCAAAACCGGTTCAGGTGGGATCTTCGTTCCGACGGGCCACTTTCCAGACTCAATTAATTCTTCTATTTGCAGTACGACTTGTTCGACAAGTGATAAACGATTGGTTTTATGTAAGTTCATGTTTTTCTCCTTAAACGTAGGATGATTTGATCATTGGTACTATATCACAAAAAAAAGAGAGTTGTAAATAGATGAGGAAAGGAGAACATACGTTGCGTAAGAAGAACGGAAAAAATGGACAAAAAAATAGAAGCACAGTTATCTCGCACCGTACTTCCCAACTTCTTCTATATATTATGGGGGGACATAATATCGTAAAAATTGAAGATACCTTTATTATCCACGATTTCCCTAAAAAATCTATAGTTCTAGGGACTTTCTCAAATCGCTTTTTTTCCCCTGTCAGATTCTCTGACTTTATCTCTATTTTAGAAAAATAAATAGTTATAATCACCTATGCTCATTTGTAAACTAAGTCTTTTTATAGACTTTCTTTATTTTCATGCTTTGTTTTACCTTAAGGAGCAAAAATCGTACAAGTCTAGGCTGACGATAATTTTATGAAAACCATCAAATAAATTAATAACGGCAAGCAGCTCCATAATCTGTTCATTAGACCATGTACCTGTTAAGCTCTCTATTTCTTGATCTGTTACTTTACGTGGTGCCGTGCGATAGGTGTGAATAAACGAAAACAGCGACTGATCAAAAGCAGATAACGAGGTGAAGTCACCTGACTGGATCGCAGATTGAATTTGTTCATTTAACGTATAGTCATCTACATATGAGAGGCTCATGCAGGTTGCACAGCCGTTCACATTCGCTAGGTACACGCGAACTTTCTCCTTCGTTTCCTTTGTTAAAAGCATTGAACTCCAGAGATCCTCATAGAGTTGATCATACATCTTTTTAACATTTGGTACGAGTGATAGCGCATTTTCAAAATTTGTTCCTTCTGCTGCTGGTAGTTGAATTCTTGGCATCTTTTCTTCCCTTCCTTTCTATTTTATAATAGAAGAAAAATAGGAGAATTCACATTTCATCTAATATGTATTTCTTCTGTTTTCTTATCATTTAAAACAAAATTTGGAGGAATACGATTCGAATGAAAATTGATGATATTGACCGTTTAATTTTACAGCATCTACAGGTTGATGCCCGTGTTTCCATGCGTGAACTGGCTAAGAAAGTAAATTTGTCTGCTCCGTCCGTAACTGAACGAGTAAAGAGACTTGAATCAGCAGGTATTATTGAAGAATATACGATCAAACTAAATAAGAAAAAGCTTGGACTTCCCGTTGCATGTATTGTAGAATTGACCATAAAAAACGGCCAGTACCCTCGCTTTCAACAATTCATAGCGGAGTATCCATATGCAGAGTTTTGCTATCGTATCGCCGGGCAGGCGTGTTATGTACTTAAACTGCAGTTACCGGACTTATCGATGCTAGAATCGTTTATTAACGACGTAATGCCGCTAGCAACCACCGTTTCTCATGTGGTATTATCAGAAGTGAAAATAAAGAATATTCTACCTTCTGAACAAAGTTAAAGCCAAATGATGTTCATTAGGGTAGAGAATGAAGCTATAGAAGTTAGGTGTAAGGATGATTCGTTTATCTGCATTATTATCGTTTAGTTTATTTTTTATTGGAATCAGCGTTTTCTCTAAGTATATTTACTACAAGCCGAGCAACTTTTATTACATAACGCTTTTATTAATGATCGTATTTTTTCAGTTTTTAGCAGAATGGTTGCTGAGCTTAATTCACAAGGAAGAGGCGAGAATACCTGCTCTTATAGGTGTAATTGGTGTAGGAGTGGTCTTAAGTGTAACGGTTACTATTTTGTTAAATACATAATTCGATTCTTGTGCTCCGCGCTTAAAGAAATCCTCTTGTTGAAGAGGATTTTTTTTCGTTGTATCGAAAGAAGTAGTCAAGAGATGTATCATGTTTTCAAAAACTGTTCATATATTTGTTAAAAAACATTCGCAAAATGTTCACAAGTTTTTGTTCTTTTTCAAAAAAATGGGCATACTACGTTTACTCTCGTATGTAACAAAAAAAACGAAAAGTGAGTGTGAAACATGGATCATGATCTTATGCTCGTCCTTTTATTCATGGGTTCTATTTGGTTAACGATCTTGATAATTATGTATTATCTATACGGTCCGCCTTCCCTTCGCAAACGGCCTGCGTATACAGCACCTATCGCACTTTCAGCACCTCGTCGTCCTCTAGCTCAAAAACTATCACAGGCTCTAACTATTAGCGGCTACCGGGTGCGGACAAATGAGCCGTTTGGTCCGTACGTCATCAGTCTCGTTATTCCTCAATATAAAATTGCCATTGACCTCATGGAAAATCCATTTTCTCGCTCTTCGTGGGAAATGATGAAGGTAAAGAAAAAGAAACACTTTTTTCAATGCAAAGGCTGGACGCTGTTGCATGTGAGTGAACATCAGCTTAATCGAGAGCTTGGAAAAGTGATTAAAAAAATTCAGCGAGAAATCAGCTAATGAAAAAAGACTGCTATAGGGCAGTCTTTTTTCATTCTTTCTCTAATTCCTTAACCGTGATCGGAATTAGCGCTTCCTCAATTTTCTCGCGTTGCTCTTCATACCATTCTGGAAGCATCAGCTTTTCACCTAGCTTTTCTACCTGTTCATCAATTGAGAATCCAGGAGGATCAGTCGCAATTTCAAACAGAATATTCCCATGCTCTTTAAAGTAAATGGCGTTGAAGTAATTTCTGTCTTTTACTGGAGTCACATGATAGCCGCTATTCGTGACGTGTTCTCTCCACTTCTCATGCTCAGCATTATCTTGTGCTCGCCAAGCGATGTGATGAACGGTACCCGCACCTGCAAGACCACGAACGGTTTCATCTGTTTGAATGTCAATGATATTTCCAATCGTTGCTTCTGACTGAAAGCGAATGATCCCATTCTCTTCCCCGATTCGTGTTAAACCTAATACGTGCTCTAATAAATGAGCTGTTTCGTTTGGTTTAGCTGACAGCAAAGTCGCTCCACCAAAACCTTTGATCGCAACGCTTGGCGTCACGCTACCAAAGCTCCACGTGCTGTTCTCTCCGCCTTCTCTTGCTACAATCTCTAAGCGCAAACCATGTGGATCTTCAAATGATAGTATGTCTTCGTTAAAACGCACTTCCTCCTTAACAGCTACCTCAAATGTTTCTAAGCGCTCTTTCCAAAAAGGCAACGAACCCGTGGGAACAACAAACGTTGTGACCCCTACTTGGCCCGTTCCAATTCGACCGCTGATCGCTTTTGGCCAAGGAAAGAAGGTCATGATCGTTCCTGGTGTCCCCGCTTCGTCTCCGAAGTAAAGATGATAGGTGCCTGGATCGTCAAAATTAATCGTTTTTTTTATCATTCTAAGTCCTAATATCCCTGCGTAAAAATCAACATTTTCTTGTGGATGACCGACAATGGCTGAAATGTGGTGAATGCCAGCTGTACGCATATTCTCCACTCCTTTTTTATTTGTTAATTATCTTTAAATAAATTATTTTTAATTAAAGATAATTATATGAAACGGTGAGCCAAACGTCAAGAGATCCGTATAAATAAAAAAAATGGACCACTGAGCGTCTGCTCAGTGCCCCACTATAGCTTACCGAATAATGACGAATCCTTTAAGGTTTCGTACACCCATCATAGCACAACAATTTTTAAAATTCAATTATTTTACATCTTTGTATAAAATCACAATACGTTAGGCATAAACCTTTATGGATGAGCATCGCTTAACTTCTTTTCTCTCTATTTTTTGCGCAATTAAGCAGCACGTTTTTCTTTCGCTGTACTTGTCAACGACCTTTCGAAAGGCTTTTCGCGAAGCATTCGGGCTTATCAGTTGATCTGAATAAGATAATTGACTTAGCCAAACGAACCGATTGGAAACGTCTTCTTCCTTTTCTTTTGGAAACGCGGTGCTAATGTTGTGCAGCAGCCCGTATAAATTCAAGCAAACGAGGCTCGCTCGAATAATCGTATTAATCGCATTCTCTTTCATGTACGAATTCCCTTTCCTTCTGCTCAAGGTGTTTACGAGTAAGCTCGCTGCCTGAGAAGGAATGGAAATTGATTATAGTTGGTCATCATCACATAGTGAATACCCATCAGTTCATAAAATTTAAAAGGGTAGTATTTATTCTTGGTAATGAGCATAATCGGTGCCTGAACGCTCATTTTTACCCTCTCAATGGTATCTATAATGGACAGTACCACATCGTCAATAATAATGACTTGGCGAATGCGTCTATTGTGAGGGATATAAGTGTCCTCATGCCCTAACAAAATAACGTCTTCCATCCACATATCATGCAATTGCTGTTTGACCTCTGGATTGTTTGTAACCACTACATGATAGTCATCAAACAAGTAGTCCACAATGCTTTCTAGTTTTTCAGGATTTTGTATACAGATCATTATCCAAGATACTTCGTGTACCATCATCGTTTCTCCCTCTTGTCTATACAGTGCGTAGAAACGAGAAAAAGGCCTCGACAAATACATTTTCGAGTCATCACAAAATAAACGTGATGGTCTACCTCTCACTACGCTTACGGAGTTAGCTGTCGGATTCGGGCCATAAGAGTAGCCCTACCTCAAAAAAGGATTCACCCCAAGTGTTACATACACAAAATCATGGGTCCCCCGCTCTGTATGGATTCAGCGTTTTTCTTTATTTAGAATTGTTGTTTTTTATAAAACCTGCCATATTCATTTTCTTTGTGTACCAATTCGCTAGCTGGTGTGCTTGCTGATCCTTTGCTGCTAGCTGCTCAATGATTTTAACGTCCTGCACGGATAAATAGCTCATGCTCTCGCTCCTTTTACAAATTTTTCCATTTAATAATCAAAAAAGGAACAAGGCGACTACCTTGTTTTTTTCAAAAAGGTCACCTTCTCTCACCACGCTTACGGAGTTAGCTGTCGGATTCGGGTCATAAGAGTAACCCTACCTCAAAAAAAGGATTCACCCCAAGTGTTATTCACACAAAAATGGGTCCCCCGCTTCTAAAAAGAACTCAGCGCTCAGGCTTTATTGAATTATGAATGTAATATTACTCCTGTTAAAAATTGCTGTCAATCCCTATTTTTATCTTTTTATTTAGTCGGTTAAAACTCGCTGTATCGTCACTAGATTCTGCCTAGAAAAGGTAAGCTTATATAAATCTGGCATGCGCATCAGCTAATCCTTTTTTGGAAAGCGGTCTCTCACGCTCATCAGGAGTGTACGTTGAATGAGCGTGTCTGACAAAGTAAATCGTGGTGTTCACTGTGTTTCCCTCCCTATTTTAAACATTCAATCATGATAATCATACTAAGCAAGCCCCCGACAAACGAAAAAGTAGCAGACCTAGCGTTACCATCTCCATGACTTTCAGGGATTAACTCCTTGTAGACAACAAAAAGCATTGAGCCCGCCGCAAACGCTAGCCCATAAGGTACGATCCCTAAAAATTGATCTGATAACTGAAGGCCAATGTAAGAGGAAGAAAGCTCAATAACTGCCGTAAATGCACTAAGCGCAATTGCTTTTTGCTTTGGGACTCCGTTCATGACTAAAAACAAGCAGATTAGAAATCCTTCGGGTATATTTTGTAGACCAATGGAAAAGGAAACTAAATTTCCAAGCTCTGATAACGGACTCGAATAGCTAATTCCGACAGAAATGCCCTCAGGAATGTTATGAATGGCCATTGAGGCAATCACGAGAAGAGGTCCTGCTGCTCTGGCTGATTGGGCACTGTGATCCAAATCGGCATGAGGCAGGCAGCTTTCTAGTAAAGTAAGAGCCACTGTTCCTAGTAAAATTCCACACGTCAGCACAAATATATTAGATAGCTTTAACGTAGATGGAATAAGCGCATACGTCGAGGCGGCCACCATAATTCCGGCACTATAAGCTAATAGATTATCTTTTATACGGTGTGATACATTGCGAAATAAAAGTGCTGGTAGCGCACCTAAGACTGTACAAAGCGAACTAAATAGAATCCCTATATTCATATCCACGTCTCATATATCCACCTTTATCGCGTATTTCTATGAATATATGTAGTGAATGAAGAAGAAAGAAGGACAGGTTTTAAGAAGAAGTCATTTGTTTGGCAATAGCCTCATTATTCAAGAACCAGAGTCGAGATCCTGGCGTGCCGTGCAATAAAAGCAGCGGAACTCCTGCTGGGTCGCCGTAAATCGTATAAGCAAGCGCTCTTCCATCTTTTAACCTCATCACATAATCTTTCATTTTTAGAATTATCTCCTTTCTCATAAGAAAGGATTGCCCTCTCTATAGGGGGCAATCCTTCTCTTCAAGCAGCGGTAAGCGCATGCTTCCCAAACCATTTTTTTAGTATCATACTCTGAACAATCATAAATAGATTTCCTGTTATCCAGTAGAGAACCAATCCCGCAGGTGAAAAGGATCCAAAGATGAGGATCATAGCAGATGATAGGAATTGCGTAAGCCGCCCAGCTGGCACACTGCTTCCATTTTGACCTTGCTGCATCATTTTCGTCTGCACAAACGTTAACCCAGCTGCAAGCAATGGGAAAACAAAATAGGGATCGGCGTGACCAAGGTTCAACCATAGAAAAGAGGATGAACCTATTTCATCAACTCCCCGAATGGCATAATAGACAATTGAGAAAATAGGTAGCTGTACGAGAAGAGGCAAGCATCCGAGTAGTGGATTTGCGCCGTTCTCTTTCATCAGTTCAGCCAGCTCTTGCTGATAGTTTAGCTGACTCTCTTTGTCACTTCCGGTGTATTTTTCTTTTAGTTCCTGCACTTTGGGCCGTATGTTCTTTGTATTTAGCTGACTCTTATACTGCACAACATTCAGTGGAGAAAGAAGCGTTCGAACACCAAGTGTAAACAACATAATGGAGAATCCAATGCTATGATGAAACCACGCATTTCCCATGTAAATAATGAGTAGAGTGATTGGATAAATGACGTGTTCACTCCAAAGCCCTCCGTTAGAATTCCCGCTAATAGATACTGGGGCACAGCCAGTTAACAATAAAAGAATAGCAAGCATAATCAATAGCATTTTTCGATTTGTAAACATGTACATTCCTCCCGTATTTTCTCTTTTTTTTAAGAAAATACGAGAATATGCGGTCCCTCGTCATCTTGTTCACCAATTGCTTCTTGCCTATGTACTGTAAAGACGAATCTATGTTTATAGTACAGACAGGCAACAAAATGATGAACAAGGATGAGGCTTTTATTACGTACGAGATATACATCTCTTTGCTGAATACGAACGTGCTTTTGCACCGTTTTAAGTGCGGATGTCTTAAGAAGCGCATGCAAAAAGATTGATGCAGTAACAGCAAAGAGGATATAAAACCATACATCTGGTGCAAAAAACTCCAAGTCATCACGTCCTTTTTGTCATTATACCATATTTTTCTTTTTTATTCTTTTACTGGTAGATGACGATAATCAAAAAAGAAAACTTCCTGCACGGAAGTTTTCTCACGGTTTCTGTTAACGATCTTTTAACTCTTGGATGTTCAGGTTACTCTTAATAGATTTAACATACCAGTTGGCTTTCATGTGCTCCTTCTGTTCCCTTTTTGCTTTGTCCTCTAGCTGCTCCACATCTTGCCTTGATAACATCATTTTATTAACCGTCACCCCATTTGTTTATTAGATCGCCGCAAAAAAAGGCAACCCTCATAGAGTGAACTACCCTCTTCTTGTGTGTCAAAACATCTTACCATTCAATTTTGTCTGTTAATTCAGGAAAATCAATAAAAGGATTGCGATTTCCTTGAATAGCATAAATCGCCTGATTACGATGTTTCTCATAGCGTGAGACAGGAAATTCGTTATGCCAGCGAATCAGAAGCGTACGATCAATTTGATGGTAAAATTCGTTTTGTATGTCTTCAGGATAGCGAATCAGAAAATAAAGAGTGGCGCGTGCGACAATTCCCTTTCCGTATTCGGGCTCAAAAAAGTTTCCTTCTTGTTTCCCACAGGCATCGCGAATACCTGCTACGGATCGTTCAGGGGTGTACTCCGCAAAATCATGATACGGATGGTTGCTGCGCATTGAATTGCAGCGAGGCTCACATGTAAAGAGATGGTGAAGATCACCTTTCATCGGTTCTTGCTTTCGAAACCATGACTGTGGAACAACGTGCTCGCAGTTGTATTTTAGCTTTTGTTCCATTTCGGTAATAGTATGTGGAGGAAGTTCGTTAAAGGAGTAAGTTTCAGCCATCTTTCGTTTTTCGAGCGCTACCTGGTAGTCATGCTTAATGGCTTCTTCTGGTTCTTGCTCTTTTCCGGCATAGATGCTTTTTAGCATGCCGTTTTCCTGCAAGTCAACCCATGGGTAAAGGTGCTTGCTTGTGCTCTCGTGATACGGAATTTGATGAAAATGAGTTCTTTTGACTAGCTCATGAAGGGCTTGATATAGTTCATGGCCGTCCTGTTCAAAGGAAAGCGTTTGATAATAAGCTTCTTTCGCCTCTTTGTCTTCTGATTCATCAAAATAATGAGTTGGATTCTCCTGTATCCTCCGTTTATGCTCTTCTGCTTGAAGGAGCGCATCGTGAAAAGCTAAATCCCAAGCGACTAAATCACTTCTTAACGCTTCTGAAATGGATAAATGATTCGACCAACGTTTGTTCATCTCTATCCCTCCTTTTTTCTATATCATTCGACAGCTCTAAACAAATTCCCTTTCCTATTCGTCAAAGAACGTTGGATAAATTTCAAAAATAGGAACAATCTACTAATAGATACTTTATGATTTTAGGAGGTTATACAATGCAAAATCTATTTAAACGTGCAGTACCTGCCATAGGAGCTGTTGCACTCTCCCTCGTGATGAGCGGATGCACCCTACAGTCAGAAGCGAAAAAAATAAATCTCGATACTCACTATGAATTAACGAATCAGCAAATCATGGCTGATGCATGGTATCAAACAGCTGCTGAAACAAGAGCCCTCTATTACCAAGGGTATAATATCGGAACGCTTCGATTAGAAGAAGCACTCAAAAAAGGCACAAAAAAGAAACCTGCTGTCGTACTAGATTTAGATGAAACCGTCTTAGATAACAGTCCATATCAAGCATCTGCTGTTAAAACGGGAAAGCTTTTTCCATACAACTGGGATAAATGGGTACAACAAGCAGAGGCAAAGGCACTGCCTGGTGCGATTGACTTTTTAAATCGTGCCAATAAAAGTGGCGTCGACATTTACTATATCTCTAATCGTGGGGCGGATCAGCTCGACGCAACGCTTAAAAACTTAAAAATGGTTGGCGCACCTCAGGCTGTAAGAGAACACGTGTTACTTCAGCAACCAAATCAGCCTGGTAAAGAGCCTCGTCGTAAAGAAGTGATGAAAGGTCACGACATCCTCCTCTACTTTGGGGATAACCTGTCTGATTTTAGCGGCTTTGATCACCAAAGCGTCACTCAGCGAAATTGGAATGCGGATGCCATGCATGCGCTGTTTGGGCAAAAGCTAATTGTGTTCCCTAATCCAATGTACGGAGATTGGGAAGGAGCACTCTATGACTATGACTACTCAAAGTCTGACCTAGCTAAATCCAAGCTTCGAAAAGATGCTCTTCGTTATTTTGAATAAGTAAAAAGAGACCTCGGCGCTGCTTTGCGCGGGTCTCTTTCTTTTTTTAAGCCTGTTCAGGACGGACAATTTTAGCTGTACTGCGCTGACGAAATAAAATCCACAGCAGCGCAAAAATAAAAAAGGCGACCCCTTCGAGCGATAAAATGTACCATGGGTACGGACCTAAAAGATCCAGTAGGCTCCCATGCCCTGGCTTTCGGCTTAAGAACATATAATTACCTTTAAACAGATGATTAATATACATTATAAACGGAAGCAAAATGTTTAAGAATAACATCGTTTTGGCAAGCGCTCGGAACGTCGGTCTGTAGCCTCGGACCCACGTAAAATACAGCGAGCTCGTAATAATGATGATGTGCGTGTAAAAGAAATGAAAATAGCGAAAGTGCGGAAACGAATAGTATAATTCCGGCGTTAAAATAGCCTGAAGCGCTCCCCCGATACCAATAAAAAACACAATGTCGTAAATAAGCTTACTGCGCGTAAACAGCAAGATAACAGTAAGCCACAGGCTAATGCTGCATAATTCGAGCGGCAAGGAATGCGCAAGCTTCCAGTCCTTAATATGTACGAGCCACAAATTGTAGAGAATTTCCATTGAAGCTAGGCTAAGCGCAAAGGCGATTTCAATCTTTTTTAAATGTGATGATCGTTTTAGATATCCTCTTATGAGCCATAACAAAACAATCATCAGCAGAAGAGCACCAATCGCAAACCAATGTGCCGTTGAATATGCGTAAAACGTATGGTTTTCATGTGTTGCGCCAAAAAACGTCATGCGCTGACCAACCTCTCCCTAGAATGTAAAAGCTCTTATAGGCGTAACGGTTTTAACAACATATCTCGCATGTTGAACGCTCCCATTCTTTTCCTAGAGCTTACAACGTTACACTTTATCACAAATTCCACTATTCATGACAAAATAATGAAAACTTTACAATTATTTTAACTGATGACCTCGTTTTTTTACAATGGTTCTTTTTAATAGAAGGTGCAATGCGGAAATTAAGGCGAATTGGGGGAATTTATTCAGATGACAAAATGCTGGCTTTTATTAGGTGTAAATCACTCGTTTACTCGCTATCATGAAGGAAAAATGACTGGTTCTCGTGATCATCACACGCATAGGAACCATGTTAGCCAAGAAAAACCGTTTCTCACAGCTCATTCCCTGTACGAACATTCCCCATTTATCTGGTCAACCGTTGTTCCACACACATCTATCAACATACATATCACGATGAAAAGGCCACTTTCAAAAACATCTGTTCATGATCACCTTTCGCTCCTATGGAAACCTCCAAATAAAAAAACGCTGGCGCATCCCAGCGTTTTTCAGTCTTCAATTAACGTATCAAGGCGTGTCTTTTTATGAATAGCCATCATAATAGGCATACCAACAGCCATTACGACAAACTCACCCACTGCTGCAGTTCCCCATGAGTAAAAGAACGGCAAATTGAGCGCAAGCTTCAGCTCAAATGCGATGATAAACATCGTCACTGTAAATACAATTGTATTAATCCACATACGCTTCCACAGACTCTTAATAAAGCGAGCGGTAAAAATAGTAATAACGAGGCCAATGATTGACTGTGCCACACCAAATACAATGTCATATGGCATCATAGGCGAGAAAAAGAGATTAGACAAAAAGACGCCGAGTACAACTCCATAAATGTATTTCTTGTTAAAGACAACAAGGTGGTTAAATATTTCCGGTACGCGGAACTGTATACTTAAAAAACCGATGGGCTGTATAATCAAAGATACAACGATATAGAGAGCGGCAAATAGTCCGTTAATGGTTAAGGTTTTAATTTTCATCTAGTTGTTCTCCTTAGTTTTTTTACGTGGGATGGTTACGAACCACGCCGTGCACAAACACCTAGAGAATCATACAGAAAAATGTCCTAGCCGTCAATGGTAGAGTGACCCTTCTCTTTAGAATGGTTCTTTTTCCAGCGCTCATTCAATTTAATGCTTAGATCTTTTACATAGAAATGTTTTCCTTTTAGACGCGTGGGTATGTATGTCGTGAAGCATACTTTTAAGGAGGTTTTCAAAGTGGCAAATACGGATGTTGAGCAAAAGGTTGCACAAATGGATTCTGAAAAAAAAGAACGCATTTTACAAGATTTCGATGAATTCAAACGCTATTTAGGTGACAAAGTACACAAGGGTGAAAGGCTCGGTTTAAGCGAAGAGCAACTGGCGAAGGCAACTGAAAAGGTAGCGAATTATCTAGCGGCACACGAAGAACCTCGTAATGCAGAAGAGAATTTGCTTCATGAATTATGGAAAGTAGGAGACAAGGAACATCAGCACGCGCTCGCTCATATGCTTGTAAGACTTGTACAATAAGTAACACCACATACATCGTGAACGAAAAAGGTGCTCAGAGATATGTCTCTAAGCATCTTTTTCGTTCGGAACCTATTTCACAAGTTTGTAAACGGTGACAGAAAACCACAGAGCAAAAAGCGCCCACAGTGCGAGAATGATTGTCCCCACCACCCAATTTTTCGGTTTGCCGTTTTTCATCATCTCGTTGGCTTTTTTCTCGCAGTCTGCTAGCACAGCTTGTGGGATCATTTTTAACGCTAGTATAATACCCAGCGGAACAAAAACAAGATCATCTAAATACCCAATGATCGGGATAAAATCTGGTATGAGATCGATCGGGCTAAACGCATAAGCAACCACACCTGCCGTAAATAACTTGGCGTACAAAGGCACACGGCCATCTTTGTACGCGAAATAAAGGATAAAAAGATACTGTTTTAATTTCTTTGCCCACAGCTTAATACGTTTCATAAAGCGTTCTCCCCTTGCAACAATGTAATCATTACTTTTACTATATCACCACACCTTCCATACACTTCTAATTTTTTTATAATTTCTTTCACACATTGCAACCGTATTTTTTCGTTACAATAAATTTTTCTATTTTTTTACGATTTTATAAAACTTTTTTCTACAAGCGTCGTCTATATTTATTGCAAGGAGGTGCACCCCGTGCAGGAAGTTTTATCAGAAGCATTTGAAACAGAAGACAAGGAACTTTTAATAGATGAAATTATGAATCAGTATGGACAAGATATTTTACGCCTCGTTTATTCGTACGTACGAAATAAAGAAGTAGCGGAAGACCTTACCCAAGATATCTTTGTGAAGTGCTACAAGTCCCTCCATACCTATACTGGTAAAGCAAAAATTCGCACTTGGCTGTGGCGAATTGCGATTAATCATTGCAAGGATTACTTAAAAAGCTGGCACTATAAACATATGGTGACCGTAGAAACAGAAAAGATTGACCGACCTACTCATACGACCGAGCAGGTCATTATTCAACAGGAAGAAGATGAGGAATTAATTCAGGCCATTATGTCCCTCCCACTCCTCTATCGTGAAGTAATCTACTTATTTTATTATGAGGATTTAGCGATTAAGGAAATTGCTCAAATCACAGGCATCGGCACGAACACCGTAAAAACGAGACTTAGACGAGCAAAGGCTCTATTAAAAGAGCAATTGGAGGAATAATGATGGAGAATCGTTTAAAAAAATTGAAGAAATCAATCGATCACTCAGAATACAGTAAATTAACCTTTACAAATGAGCACAAACGAAACGTCATGAATCGAATTCGTCAAACGGAAGAACGTGATGAGGATATTCTACTTGCCGTTCTTCAATTACTTGCGGAACCAAAAACCGGTTTTGAACTTACACAGCGCTTACGAAGTCGCGGGATTAAAAAGTTTGAGGAAGACGAAGGAGCTCTATATACGCTTTTACACTCCATTGAACTAAAAAATTGGGTTGGAGCGACATGGAACGATCAAAAGCAAAAAGAATACTACCTTCAATCAAAAGGAAAAAAGATCGTAAAGAAAGCCGAGCATCCAACAAAAGCACTAAACCTCATGGCTTTACTAGAAAGGTAGGACGTACGCATGAGTGTTAACCGCCGTTCATTTTTACAAGAGGTAAAATCTCAGCTATCATCCAAAGAAGCGAAATTAAAAATTGAAGCAGAACTGGATGATCACCTCCTCCGTACAAAACAGAGCTGGATCGAGAAAGGATTAGAAGAACAAGAAGCAGAAACAAAAGCCGTGCTACAAATGGGAAGCCCTACTTTACTAGGGAAACAGCTGAATAAATTACACCGTCCGAAAGTAGACTGGCTGCTGATTGGTCTGTTGCTTACGATTTTATCCTTTGGTTTATTATCTCTTTTCACGCTCAGTCGCTTCGGGTATAGTGGCTTTTCATTTTCGAAGGCAGTGGTTTCCGTCATTATAGGCTTATGTGTATCAATGATCATGATGTTCATTGATTACCGTAAAATTAGGCATCTCGGCTGGCTCTTTTATCTAGCTGGTGCAGGAATTTTAATCGTTATTCACTTCTTTTTTAACATCACGATTAACGCCCGAGCCTATTTATCCATCGCTTCATTTGCGATAGACAGTACAATGGCTATTCCATTTTTCCTTCTTGCTTGGGCATCCTTTTTTAGCTCTCAAACGTTTCGAATATGGAAATTTCTTTTGTTGTTTTTGTTATCTCTTTTCCTACTTCTTCAAAACAGTACGCTATCGATTATTTATTTGTACAGCGTAACCGTCTTTATCATGCTTTGGTGGAGTCCGTTCACGAAAAAAAGCGTGATCATGATCACTTTCTCAACGTTAGCACTTGTTGGAACGAGCAGCGTCATCTTATGGGGAAAGCTCATGATTTATCAAAAAATGCGCTTTTTGGCCTTTTTACATCCAGACGTTTATGATAACTCTACTCTTTTATTGGCTCATCGTCTGATTCGTGAGGCCGGTTGGTTTGGGCATGCCATCTCGAAAAGCGCCCTTTCGTCTCCACAAGCAGATCTTGTGTTCGTCAGCTTTACCTATATGTTCGGATGGATTTTAGCGGGAATTTTAGTTCTCTTAATGATCCTTTTGACCATTCGGATGTTTTACGTGCTACCCCGCATTCAGGACTCGTACGGAAAACGACTTCTCGCAGGCGCAGCCGCGCTTTACACCATTCAGCTGTTAAGCAACCTTGGCATGGTCGTAGGATTTTTCCCTATTATCACACTAGCCCTGCCGTTTATTAGTTATGGACTAACCCCTATGCTGTTAAATAGTTTTCTTATCGGGATTGCGCTTAGCGTTTACAGAAGAAAAGATCTGCATATTGATTATGCTAAATAGCAAAAGCACAAATTATATACAAAAGGCTTGGGAAGCTCCCCAAGCCTTTTTCCTCTAACATCTTATTCGTTATCATACGATTTTTCGATACATTTTTAACACCGTTTTAAATATAGCTACTTTCATAGGAGAGACACGTATTGACGCTTTGGTTATAATGTGTTTATCTCGCAAAAAATTTTTAATTTGTTTTCTTCTGTTAGGAATGATCATAATAGGTAGATTTTTAGGACTAAACCACCCTACTCCGCTTGTTTCAACACCCTCTTTGATTGGTTGTCCACCGTGTACTTCACCTAGGAATATGTGTTGAACATCATCATATTGGGGCTGATCGTATTCACCGATTTTCCGTGTGATTGTAATGGTATACCCTGTTTCTTCTTCTACTTCCCTTGTAGCACAGTTTTCCAATTGTTCATTTTCTTCTAACATACCACCTGGTAAATCCCAAAGAGGATAATCTTTTCGTTTCACTAACAGTATATGTCCTTCTTCATTTCTCACAATCGTGAAGCAACCTGAAGTTCTTGCCATATTCGTTACGACTCCTTTTAAAATCTATCGACAGTTGCATGTTATTTAAAGAGCAAAATGCTTCATGATTTCTTCCACTCACTTCGTAACATGGCATGCATGATGACGTCATGAGCCACTCCGGATTGAACCATATATTCTCGCAGAACCCCTTCTTCTTGAAACCCCATTTTTTGAAGAAGCGTTCGTGAAGCGACGTTCTCAATAAACACAACAGCTCCAATTCGACTAAGCTGATGCGCTGAAAACAAATGATCAATGAGCGCCTCTACTGCTTCAGTTGCCAATCCCTTTCCCCAATGAGATGGTGCTAGCTCATAGCCAATTTCTGCGCGTTTGTGACGGGGGGCATAGTTATGGAAACCACACGTTCCAATCGTTTCTCCGCTTTCTTTCTCAACAATAGCAAGCCTCATTCCCTGCTTCTTCTCAACCATCGCGTTAAAATTCTCAATCATCGCTTTTGCTTCATGCAGCGATTGAAGCGGCTCCATTCCGTAATAGGCGAGCACGTGCTTATCCGAAAAGTAATCGTACAGTACCGGTGCATCTTCCTCTACTAGTTCTCTTAGTACTAATCGCTCTGTTTCAATTGTCGGCATCCTTCGTTCCCCCTCTTTCTTTTTACCATTTTAATCCAAAAAATATTAAAAAGAAAGAAGTATATTACACATTCTTAATAGGTGAATGCTTTTCAAACGAAAGTCCTATTACTCGTAATTTCTGCATAAACCATTAGTGAATTAGTTTGCTTTCTTTTGCTTTTTCTGTTAGTCGCTTGCTCGATTTACTTAGCGGCTTCTTCAAAAAGACGCCGAACAAAATCGCTCCCACTAGCACACACACGAGAATCAAAATATCCCTCTTGGCAATTCCCCATAAAATTCCCCCTACCGCCTCTCGCATTATACTAATCGAATACGTAAACGGAAGAAACGGATGAATGTTTTGAAAAAATTGTGGTGCGACTTGAATCGGGAACGTCCCACCTGCTCCTGATAGTTGAAGAACGAGTAGCACAATAGATAATGCTTTTCCTGCATTGCCGAATATTGATACGAGCGTGTAGATAATCGTCATAAATACAAGACTGTTAAACAATCCAAATAACACAAACCAGCCTTTGTCTACGACATGCGTATGAAGAATAAATAAGTCACCTAGCGTCACGATGAGGGATTGACATAATGCAATGGTAACGAATGTAAACAAACGCCCAAAGTATTCATGATGGCTTTTCAGCATGTTCTCCGAATCCTCAACGTCTGTTCGCAGTAATGATACGAGCAATAATCCACCTACCCAAAGAGATAGCGTCGAAAAGAAAGGAGACATTGCAGACCCATAGTTCGGAATTGGGTAGAGTTTGTATTCCTTTAGTAAAACAGGATTAGCAAAGAAGTCGCTCTCCTGCTTTACATCGTTTCGCAATAGATCAATGATTTGTTGTATGTCTGCCTGCTGCTGAAATGAACGGATACGTTTGGCGATATTATGCACTTTTTGCTCCATACCTGGTAGGTCTTTTTGCAGCTTTGATAGCTCTTCTTCTCCTAAATTAACGCCTTCTGCGGCTTTAGAGAGAACCCCCTTTACTTCAGGCATGCTTTTATTTGCCTCTGTTAAAAGTCCATTCGCCGTCGTCGCGGTATTCTTCGCTTTTGTAACCGCGTCGTTTACTGCCGGAACAATCTCACTGTCGTAACGGTCTACGATGGATGACAGTTCATCATTGATTCGTTTGGATGAGTCGTTTAGCTGATTAATCAGTGATTCCGCTGGCTTTTGCCCACTTTCAACGGCTGTTTTCAGCTTCTCAATCAATGCTTTTTGTTCGTTTAACCGCGTCTGCACACCTTTTAACCGTTCAATCGTTTGAGAAAGCGGGGAATTAGATGCAAGGCTATTCAGCTTTTCAAATAGAGAAAGTAGTCGATCAATGACGCCTGTACTAATGGTAATTCGCTCAATCGCTTGATCAGCCCGAGCCTTGGCCCCTTCTAAATCTGGATTTTCGTCTAACAATCCGGTTGTGACATTTTGAACAGCATTTGCCGTTTGCTGAAGAACGATTAAATCTTGTTTTATGTTGGGGGCGATCGCATCTAGCGTCTCATCGCTCTTGTTTAGAAAATTAACTAGTCCACCAGACAGCTCTTGACCATCTTTTGCAAGCTTATCAATGGTTGGTAGCGCGCTCTCTACCTTTCCGACGAGATCATCTGCTTTTTGTGTGGTTGTCAGAGCTTCGTTGACAACTTGACGAATTTCCGGAAAGCGTTTATCTAACTCAAAGATACGTGCTTCTACATCCTTAATAGTCGGTAAGTCTTGCGCAAGCGTAATGCCAAGTTCGTTGAATACTTGAAAGATCGCACCGTTCGCTGTTTTAATAAAGTTTTGGCTAATTTCTTCTACTACGCTTGAAGCACCCTTTGACGTAATTTTCGGTGCAATCGCATTTATCTTTTCGTTGACGGTATACACAATCTCAGGCTTTTTTGGCTCATCTTCTAAAATGCTCGCAATGCGCGTAGAGAAATTTTTAGGGATGTGAATACTTGCATAATAATCGCCGTACTTAACGCCCTTTTTGGCCGCATTTTCCGTTACGAATGTCCATCCGAGCGCCTTGTTCTTTCGGAGCGATTTCACGACTTCATCCCCTACATTAACGGATTTCCCTCGTACAGTTGCTCCTGTGTCTTCGTTCACGACCGCAATTTTTAATCCCTTTGTATTTCCATACGGATCCCACGAAGCCTCAATGTTAAACCACGCGTACAAAGACGGAAGAATCATCAGCGCCAACACCACGATAATTGCCGCCCAGTTTGTTACGATCCGCTTTAAATCTCCTATGTATATAAAAAAGATGGAACGCACCTTCATCACCTGCTTTACTAGTCTTATGTTCAGTATTCTCAACTAAGCAGTGATCATGCAAAAAGACACGGAAAGTCCGTGTCTTTTGTGGTCAGCACTGTACCAATGTTTCATCGCTTAATGCATTTTGAACAACGCCGTACTCACTGGCATGAGGGCGATCGTGATCATCGTTATAGCCATAATCAACCATTCGATTTCGATTTAAACACAGCTTTGTAAACGTAGGACGAAGCATATCAAACAGTTTAAATCGCTCTTCGAGATGAGGAAAGCGGTTTTGATACGTTAGAATTTCCTGTCTTGCTTTCGCCCAGAAACTTTGTTCACTAAAACCTTCTTCAGCTAACATGCTTGCTAAATAGCAATAATGGCAAATAAAGAGGCCTGTTAAAATAAATTGCGTTAGCCCTTCTGGTGCCTCACTTCGCAATACGTGTTTGAGTTTTTGCGGCAGACGTTCTAGCTCAGGAAGGAGCTGATCACTCACATTTACATCATCCACAAAGTCTTTCATAATAATTCTTACTGGTTTATGATCTTTTAGGACGAGCACGGTATTTTGACCATGTGGCGAAAAAACGGTTCCGTATTGATATAAGAAATGAAGAAGCGGCGGCAGTACAGCATGGTGTAACGCGCCAATCCATTCCTCTGTTGTTAGACCTGAGCGCTCAATTAGACGCAAAACGAATGGTTCGTTATGTACGTCACGATGTAAAAGAGCGGCGAGGGTAATCGCCTTTTCTCCTTTTTCTAGCTGTGTATAAATACTTTCTCGAAATACGACGCCAAGCATTTCTAAGTATTGATAAGGGACGTTTCGTATATGTGTAAATGCAGGCTGATCAACGTTCAGCGTAGCCACTTCCCCAAGCAGCCCCACTCTACATTCTTCTCTAAGAAACGCATCCTGCTCCCAAATTCCTTTAATAAACTGGGTAACTTCTGGAGCGATTATCGTTCGCTCACTCGGAAGACCTCTGTAAACAAGCGTATTTAAAATACTCATTGGAACTTTGACATGATACTTCTCCTTATGACTCGTATTCACAAACGTACGGATGGACTGCTGCGGAAGGTAGTAGTCTTCTCCCTCTCCAAGCATGACAATTTGATCGTTCGCAACGGCTTCAATATAAAGCGGCACAATCATCGATTTCCACTGCCATTCGTGAACAGGCATCAAGTAATACTCAGCGCTGATCAGGCTCCGCTCTTTTAATAACTGCTGAAACTGTTCATACCGATTGATCCCAAGCTCTCCCTTCACCACTGTTTCATGATTCAAAGGTGGAACAGCATGAAAAGAGGCAATATCTTTATGAACCGCAATCCAGTGAAGCTTTACTTCGTTTTTTTGCTCAGGCGCGTATTTAATATAATCTTCGTAACTAAAGCCAATTCGCCCTTTATTGTAAGTAATCCAAGGATGACCCGTCATTTCCCCTTCTAGTTCTTCATAACTCATATGAAGTAATTCATCATTACTCTTTTGATTCGCTGCAAGATGCATATCAGCTGTGAGCGTATGTAAGTATTCCTTTATGAGGTGACCCGTTGTTGTTGGGTTCATGCCTAGAGATTGATGTACACTGCTTAGCAAAGTAATGGCGAGTGAATTATTGACCTTTTCGCCTGTGAGTTTAATCGTGCCCGGTAAAATGGTATACCGATCAAATAAACGCTTTTTTCCTTTGAACTGATACGTTCGCCCATTTTCATCATCCCAGAAAAAGGTATACACCTCTCCTTCCTTTTCTAGTTCCGTTGCTCGAATCATATCTTCATACATAAATTCTTGAAGCATCTTTTCGGTTAGACGCTGATTAACGTCATTCCACGCTTTATTTGTAAACATTTTCATGCTGTTTTCCTCCTTCTAATTGATTAAGTATTGGTAAGAACATCCCTATTGCCGTCATAACAAGAAGACAACCAGCTACTCCAAAGGGGGCACCTTCCCCTGCTAGCGCTACTAATTTCCCTGCACTAATAGGGCTAACGAGAAGCGTTATATTTTGTACCACTGTTAGCAGACTATAATAAAATGGTAAATGACTTTGATCTGCTAGCTTAAATATCCATATGTCGACGCCAATGAATCCAATGTAGAGACACACACCGTATATGAATCGGCAGACGAAAAACAGGAAGAGCGAAGCCGTCAATGATTGAATAATGAGGAGAACGCCCCCACACGCTGTGGCGATAATGAGCAAAACCCATGCGTGCCTTCTTAGCCAGTCTTTTGGTATGATAATTGTTAATAAAATTGCAACCATGCTTGGAATGGCGTACAAAATAGCCGTCCACTGTGTATCATTAGTTAGATTATGTTCCGTGTAAAAAGTGAAATACGGGCGAATAAAATGATGGCCGCCGTAAAAGAAAATCATGAGACATAAAAAAGTTAGGATGTTCTTTTTCGGCATAAACCTACGTACTGCTTTGTTCCTCGTAGTTTGCGGCTCTGCCATTCTAATAGTTAAAAACCAGATGAGGAGAACGAGATCAGCAAGGCCGAAGATACGATATATAAGCAAAGGATTGTGAAAGGAAATGATGCTGCCACCTGCTATACTCGCGAAAATTAGTGCCCCGTGAAAAATAAATAGATAGCTAGAACTCGCGACCGTTTTCTCTTGATCATGCTGTAAGCACGAAACAAGATAGGGATATAGCAAGTAGATGGCACTTTGAAAAAGTAAAAGAAGAAACGAGATTCCAGCAAACTCTTGGTACGTAGAAGCTCCTCCTAATCCCCATTTCAAAATAGCCGTCATCAAAAGCGCAGTGGCGATTATTCCTTTTAGATAGCGCTTCTTCAATAATGCTCCCCACACTGGCGTAATCAACATCACAATCAGCCTACATACTGCAATAAAGACGGCGGTCTTCTCAACTCCATCCACACCGAAATAGCCAGTAAAAAATTGTGGGTAGTAAGGAGACAAAAGCATCTCAGATAGTAGGCTTAAAAAGATCGCACTATAAACGAATCCCTTTATTTGCATAAAACAGGTAGATTCGTTCCGAATTTCTGAAACACCGTTTGATGATCCACACGATATACGTCTTTCCCTGCTAATTGATTAATGATGACCGCATTTCGGAATGCGCCTAATCCTAAATCAGGTGCTCCGACACCATGTGTATGAAGTTCACCATTTTGAACGAAAATGGCATGATCTCCGCTACCTTTTATACGATAATCCTCGGTGATTGCGAGCTGTCCGCCTGCAGTCCACTCTAAATCGAGGAGTAACCCATCTAGGCAAGCTGGCACATATGGATGATACCCTGTTGCAAAGATCACCACATCGCTTTCAGCTGTTACCGTATGTCCCTGTTCCTGCTGATGTAACGTAATGGCGACACCTTCTCTTGTTCTCTCAATCTCCTGAACTTCTGTTAATGCCTGCATATGAACGGGTGCTGTTGCCCCTCCTATCGTTCGTTCATACAATTTGTCATAAATGGCCGCAATCGTATCAAAGCTAATTCCTTTATAGAGTAAGGCTTGGTTCTTTAACGTTTTTGCCTTCTGTTGTTCAGGTAATTGATAAAAATAACGCGTATAGTCTGGTGAAAAATGCTCTAGCCCCAGCTTTGAATATTCCATTGGGTAAAATCCAGTTGACCGCGTATACCACGACAGCTCATAGGAATGGTTCTCTTGATCATCAAGTAAGTCATAAAAGATTTCGGCTGCACTTTGTCCTGATCCAATAACCGTAATACTCCTCGCCTTTTTCGTTTCCTCTCGCATCATTTTATAGCGAGAGGAATGATAAACCTTGTCATCTAAACATGAGCGAACAGCTTCTGGTACATAAGGTTTTGTTCCTGTTCCTACAATGAGTTGCTTGGCATAATAGGTTCGGCGCTGCTGCTTTTCCTTTACTTTTACTGCATAATAGGAACGTTTTTCATTGTCAATTTTGTCAATTTGCTCCACTTCTGTTTGGAAAACAAGGTTTCGTAGCTGTTTACTCACCCACTGGCAATAATGGTTATACTCTGCTCTAGGAATATGAAATGATTCTAGAAAATAAAAGGAATAGAGCCTATTGTGCTCGTGCAGATAGTTCAGAAAGCTATAGGGACTTTTAGGATCGACCATCGTGACGAGATCCGCCATGAATGGAACTTGTAATGTCGTTCCGTCAAGCATCATACCTGGATGCCAATCAAACTGTTCCTTACGCTCAAAAAAGAGTGCCTGAACGTCCGTTTTTTCTAATAAAGCCGCCATTCCTAAATTAAATGGACCAATTCCAATCCCAATGACGTCTAAACATTCATGCTGTTCCATTCGTTCCACCTTCTTTCAAACGTATCGCGCCTACAAAACATTAACAGCGCCTTTTTATCAGGAAGTTCTACCTCTTTTACAGGTTGAAATCCGCACTTTTCAAATACATGAATCATTTTCTCGTTGCGAATATCTGGTTCCGCAATGATTTTTTCTGTTTCAACTACCCTAAACTGTTGTTTCAGCATGGTGAAGAGAAGCGGATAAATGTGTCCTCTCCCTAACGCATCAGGAGGACCAATCAGAAGATGAACACCTTGATCATAAGGATGAGCTTCATAAACATTCTCCACCACGTCTCCTTTTACCCAGTACGATTCAAAATAGCTTATTTCATTTGAATCGACGCTACCAATCCAAAGCTGTTGGTGCGAATCACTTAGCATACGTTGCAAGTGCTGTTCATACGATTCAAGCGGTACATTTAAATGCCAAAAGGGATAAACATGCGCTTCGTTCATCCAGCGATGTAGCGTTTGTGCATCATCGTGGAACGCTACAGATCGAAAGGAAACAAACGCATCACCAATCGTTCGAAAAAAGCTAGTTGTCTCAAGATGTTGTTGCATGCTTACGCTCACCTTCTCCAATTGGATTATTCGTTTTCACATAGACAGATTGCGTCGCCATATCTCCGACAAGTTCATCCATGTCATGCACACGTGTTAATAAGTTTGCTTTGCAAGCTAGAGAAGACGAAGTTAGAATCGTTTTCATTAATTCGGTATGATCTTCCCACAGCATAAGTGTTTGACAATCTTGCTTTAAAATCGTCAACAGTTCTTCCTCTCCGCACAACCCCTGTGTACCAAAAGCATTAATAAGCCCATATAAGTGATTAAAGAAAACGTAGTAAATAAAACGCTCTTTCGCCACATCATCCTGACAAATCGTGTCACTATGCTTATTAAGAGAAGGTAGTAGCCCTTGAAGAGACTCTGCTTTTGACTCCATAAAGTAATAGCCTTGATTATCACGGTAATAAACGAAACGCGGATATCCTTGATCATTCAGCTTTACTACGCTGTTTTGCTGATGAGCTTCTAGAGCAATTCCATATTTCGTGTACAGCCAAACGAGCGGATAGAGGAAATGCTGCAGGTAAGCAACAAACCACTTTTTACTCGCTTTTTGGACAGAAATGCATTCTTGGGAAGCGATATGCTCGATGATTTTTGTAAGCGTCGCCTTTTTACCTTCGATATGATCCTGACATAAACCAGCGATTAGAAATACATCGTGTTCGTACCCGTTTCGAAATGGATTTTCTCGAATCATGACCTCAAATCCTGATTCACCGTTTCCAAGCGGGATGTTGATGTATGCCGGATCGTTAATAACCGAAAAACTTGGATACATACGCTTCAAGTCGTCGCCTAACTCGCTCTGTAGAAGCTGACTCACCTCTACGCCCCTTTCTAATTCTTTCCGCTTATTTACTCTCACCGAGTTCGTAATTTTTACGGGTATTGAAAACTTGTACATATACTTTGCATCTTCACGATAGACGGTGCGCACAGAAGACGTTGCAGCATAGCGCGTTCCAACTTCACCTAGATATGTAAGAACACCCGAATGGATGAGGTCTGTTACCTCCTTCTGCCCTAGTAAATGTCTTGCCTGTAGAGGATGCATAGGGATGAGCGCATAGTCATCTTCCTGGCAGTATGCTTCTTTAAATGATTCTGATACCTCTGGATCAAACCTCACCTCTTTTTTAATTAACTGAACAGCAGATTGTGAATAGGCTGATCGTTCTTCTATATACTGCTGATGGATATAAAAGTAGTGCAGGGCAAAACGACCTTGTAACTCAGGTGCAAACACCTCTTCTTCTTCTAGGCTAATTCCCTGTCGACTTTTAGGCGTTGGATGCATTTGATGGCCAATTAGAAGAGACTGCTCTGCCTCAATAAAGGTTTTGTTTCGCTTGTAGTAAATCTCCAGATGGCTAGAGCGCTTCGTTAAAAACGTATAAATATTTTGATAGCTTAATATGACACGTAAATATAGCTCATCCATCCCTCTGTCTTGCAACTCTTCTTTTAAGAGAGAGAGAAGTGTTAAATAATCAAGCGGATAAAAATGATTTTCGCACTGATAAAAGCAGGATGGTCCAAATAAGTGTCGGCCTGTCATAGAACGGTACGTGACAGGGAACATCAGAATAGTATTTGCTAATGTGACTTTATAAAGTAACGCCGTCTTAATATGCGACTGTTGTTCAATTGGCAATACTTCTCGATGGATAAATTGCCCCTTTCCTGTTTCACGTATATAACAATTAATAAGATTTTGAATAGTAACATGATTAGCTGCTCGCTGAATATTCAAGTTCTTTCATTCCTTTCTTTATTTCACTTCCTGCTCGTATGATGTGTTGAATATGAACTCTCATTTGTTCAATCGTAATAAGGGGATTTAGCATCGTCATTTTCAAATGCGTTTTTCCGTTATACTTCGTTTTTGCCAAAATTAGCTCTCCGCCGTGATAGAGTTGTTCCTGCAGCAGCTCATTAATAACGTCTCCTTGTTCCGCTGATAATTCATCAGCTTCGTAGCGGAATACGATGGCATTTAGTGTGGGTCGATTTACGAGCAATAGCTGAGCCTCCTTTTCGATTAAGTTCGCCGTTTTAACAGCAAGATTGATTGTATAATCGAGCATATCGCCAAACGCTTCTAAGCCCATCATTTTAAACGTCATGTAAAGCTTTAACGCGTCAAAACGCCGTGTCGTTTGAATACTTTTATCTACGAGATTGATCATACCGTTCTCCCGGTCTTCTTTTCGGTTCAAATAATCGGCGTGATATTGAATGGACTCAAACACGCGTTTATTTTGAACAAATAGAGCACCACAGCTAATCGTTTGGTAAAACTGCTTATGAAAATCAATCGTAATTGAATCAGCTCTTTCTAATCCTTCTAGCAAATGGGAATGTACGTGTGAGAAAAGCATTGCACCTCCATAGGCAGCATCTACGTGGAGCCATAACTCATGATCATCCGAAAATTCTGCGAGCTCTGAAATAGGGTCAATGGCGCCAAAGTCCGTCGTTCCTGCGGTGGCAACGAGCGCAAACGGAATCAATCCCTGTTCAATTAACTCCTCGTAGACCCGACCTAGCTCATACATATCTAGCTGATGTTCCGTATTCGTCTCAACCGGAACAACCGCTTTTGTTCCTAGTCCAAGCTGGGCGGCAGATTTCTGAACCGTAAAATGGGCATCTTTGGAGCAAATCATACGAAGTTTTGATGCTTCATAGGGTAGGCCTTCTGTTGACACATCGGTCGAAAAATACTTCTTACATGCCCAGTTTCTCGCAAGAAGGAGAGCCATATAGTTGGACTGTGTTCCACCGCTTGTAAAGGTTCCATCTCCGTTTTCTGTGTATCCAATTCGGCTCCTCAGAAATCCAATAATCCCTTCTTCTACATAGGTGGCAGACGGACTTTGATCCCATGAATCCATGGACTGATTAAAGGCGCTGATGAATACTTCGGCTGCTAAGCTTGGTAATATGGGTGGACAGTGCAAATGAGCCATTGCTCTTGGGTCTGATACATTCAGGGAATGCTTAAGCACCACTTCTTGCACTTCTTCCAACACACTATGCATGCTGATGGGATGTTCGGGAAACTCGACCATTCCGTTTATATATTGAAAAAGTTTCTCCGATTGAACGGTATGATAAGGACCATCGGCTTGAGAAATTGTTTCTTGAACAACCTCAACTGCTCTCTTCATGTATTCTTCATATGTTGATACATCATCCGCTCTAATGAACCAATTCTTAAACGTCGTGCCCATCTGTTATGCTCCTTCCCCCATCTCTTTTTCAGCGATATGAACCGCTGCACGGAATTTTACTAATACGGAATCAAGTTGTTCTTCCGTGATAATAAGCGGTGGCAAGAAACGAACGACAGAACCAAATCGTCCCCCAACTTCTAAAATAAGTCCTTGCTTCAAGCATTCCTGCTGAATACGCTTAGCCATTTCTGGATACGCAGGATAGCTGCCGATCCCATTTGGTGATTTGGTTTTATCCACAATTTCAATCCCAATCATTAAGCCCCGGCCTCTTACCTCACCAATTGTCTCGCTCTCTTCTTGAATAGCACGTAAACCGGTCATAGCATATTTCCCAAGGAATTCGGCCTTTTCAACAAGTCCGTGCTGCTTTATATATTGAAGCGTTGCCTTTCCTGTGGCCATCGCAAGCTGATTTCCACGGAACGTTCCAATGTGGGCTCCTGGTTCCCATTGATCCAGTTTTCGGTCATATACGACAACGGATAGAGGAAGACTCCCGCCAATAGCTTTTGAGAGAACTAAAACATCAGGCTCAATTTCTGCATGTTCAAATGCAAGCATTCTTCCTGTTCGACCTATTCCTGTTTGCACCTCATCAATGATGAGCGGAATCTCTCGCTCTTTCGTGATGCGTCTCATTTCTTTTAGCCATTCAATCGGCGCTGGAATTGAACCTCCCTCTCCTTGGACTACTTCTAAGATGATGGCAGCTGGCTTTACAATCCCGCTTTCAGGATCATCTAAAATATTTTCAATATACTGACTACTAATCTCATGACCTTTTTCTCCGATACCAAACGGACAACGGTAGGCATAAGGATACGGAAGAAAATGAGTATCTGCTAAAAGTCCGTGAATTCGTTGCTTCGGAGCTGTCGTTCCACTAATGCTAAGCGTTCCGTGCGTCGATCCGTGATAACCTCCGTGAAAGGATAAAATTGGTCGATTACCGGTTGCTGTTTTTACTAGCTTTAACGCTGCTTCAATTGCATCTCCACCTGTTGGACCACAAAACTGCACTTTTGCCCGCTTAGCAAATGATGGGGGTAAAATCGAAAACAACTCGTCAACGAACGCCTCTTTGAGCGGTGTGGTTAAGTCTAATGTATGTAACGGAATATTATGCTTTAATACATCTTGAATTGCCTCGTGAATGACCTCGTGATTGTGTCCAAGTGCCAGTGTACCTGCCCCTGCTAAACAATCAATATATGTACGGTCATCCATATCTTTTATGTAAATCCCTTTAGCCTCTTTAATCGCAATGGGAAGTCGGCGCGGATACGAACGTGCATTGGATTCTCGCTCCATTTGTTGATGCAATAATTGTTCATTCGTTTTTACTTCTTGTGTAATCATGTTTTATTCTCCTTTATCTTTATTTTGAAATTGATAATCATTATCATTTAACTATTTTCATTCTATTTGATAGTGATAATCATTGTCAATTAAATTGACGAAATATTTTTGAATTGCGTCTTCAGACCTATTGTTTCACATAAAAAAGATCCAGCATTTCGGCTAGATCTCCCCATAGTGTTTGTTCTATCCCTTCCTCCCCTTTATTTTTATAACACCACCATAAAAAAGCGCACCCAGTGATCACAAGGGTGCGCTTTATCTTTATATTTGACTTATTAATATTTTGTAATTTCACCGTGTTTTATTTCTTCTTGTTGCTTCTTTGAAAGGTCCTTCAACGACTTATAGACACGTAACGTATGTTTTTCTGTATCAATTACCGCATATGCCCCTGCCTTGTTCATCACGTGAGCAGACTAAAAAAGACCCCTTTACAGGAGTCTTTGTTTATTTATGCTTTTTGAACGTTAGCAGCTTGTGCTCCGCGTTGACCTTGCTCAACATCAAACGTCACTTTTTGACCTTCGTCTAATGATTTATAACCGTCACCTTGAATAGCACTGAAATGAACGAATACATCGTCTCCGCCTTCAACTTCGATAAAACCGAATCCTTTTTCTGCATTAAACCATTTTACTGTACCTTGTGTCATAACTATTTCCTCCCACCGTGGAATACTCCACATATGCATTACTAATCTTGTTCAAACATACTATTTCAAGATCAAAACTTCTAAATTCAGTTTTTTTCTTTTCCCAATATACCGAACAAAAATAAGTTATCTTTAACGTAACATATAGTGGGATTTATAGCAACAACAGTAAAAAAAATATAGCAATAAAGTCATTTAACTTCACTCTTGATTAGGAAGGAATTTGTACTTACTAATGTTTATATCGAGTTGCATTCATGTGGGGGGAAAACTTTTTATGAGAAACTCCATATTCTTTGAAGCATTTGCATTAAATTGTTCTTGTATACTAATTATGAATGCTATTGTTCCGTCGACTTATGGAGGTTCAATGCCTAGCAGGAAAGAAATGACTATGGTTTAAGATAGGTATGGGATTTCACCCAAACGTTTTTATTTCAAGATAGAATTGATGAATCCTAGTAAAATGATATAAAATGGAAATATATTCTTTTTTTGAGTAGAAGTTTAGAAATATGATAACGAGGTGGAACGAAAAAATGATAAAAGGTCTTTATGAGGCACATTTACCTGTAAGTAATCTTGAAAACTCCATAAAGTTTTATCAAAATTTAGATCTAGAAATTGCCTATCAAAGTAAGAGAGCCGCTTTCTTCTGGCTTGAGAAAGGGAAAAGTTGGCTCGGTTTGTGGGAAGCAAAACAAGTAGAGATTCCGTACCACCCTTCAATACGACATGTAGCTTTCCAAATCGATTTAGAAGATATGGTATCCGCAAAAGCTTGGTTGCATAACAAAGGAATACAGATTCGTACATCATTTGGCTTAAGCGAAGAACACCAACCATTAGTTCTTGATAATAATCCACAAGCTCACGCAGCTATTTATTTTAATGACCCAGATGGAAATTCTCTTGAATTAATAACTCCTTTAAGACTAGATTTTGAGCAGTCCTTCGGGGAGATCTCATTAGAGGAATGGTATAGACGAAATGCTGCTCTCAGCTAATTTAGTTCTACTATAGTAACTAATTATGGATTTGGACTTTCTACGAATAATTTAATTTTAAAGGAGTTATTATTAATGAAAACAAATAGGAAATCTGAAATATGGCAATGGGTGAAAAGTATCGGTATAGCTGTAATAGTTGCTTTTATTCTTAGAAACTATGTGTTTGCTCCCACTATCGTCAATGGAGTATCGATGGACCCCACTTTACATACTAACGAAAGATTAATTCTTTCGAAAATAGGTAAACCCAATAGATTTGACATCGTCGTTTTTCATGCCCCAGATGGCAGAGATTATATAAAAAGAGTGATAGGATTTCCAGGAGAAACGGTTGAAATCAAGAATGATGTCTTGTTCATAAACGGTGAGTCGTATAAAGAATCCTATCTGAAAGAAGGCAAAAAGTCATTTGCAATGAAATATGGGAAAGGACGTAGGTTTACAGAAGATTGCCCTAAAATTAAAGTGCCAAAGGGAGATTTATTCGTATTAGGTGATAACCGTCCCGTTAGCGAAGATAGTCGATCAATTGGACCGATCTCTCAAAGTAAGATAATAGGAAAAGCCACATTATCCATCTGGCCTTTAAAGGATGCTGGACTTGTAGGTGAATAAAAGGAGGAATTAAGTCAAAACGCTCTTTTCCACTAAACAAATCACTACGCTCGAAGATTCAAAGCGTTCTGAAGAGAAAATAGATTGCTACTTACAAGTGAAAATCTCTTTGAGTTAAACTGTATTAAGTAACGTTTTGCACCATAACCATTTCAAATCATTCTTTCAAAAAAAGGATGTTCGCATACGACTATACGAACATCCTCAAGTATTACTCTAAACCATCACCTGTACGTTAAACTTGTTCCAGCTTAACAATATCAGTTACTTCCTCCATACTTCTTTTCAATTGCCTCATCCCAGTGCATGAAAATCTTTTTTAATTCCTCTGTTTCAATGAGAGAATAGTATAGTTCTCCTTCCTCTGCAAACTTAAATACAACTTTTGTTACATCTTCTTTTACTTCCATCACACAAGCGTTTCCTGAGACTTCTTCATATGTTGATTGCTTAGATAGCACCTTATCGACTGCATCAAGCCAGGTTCCCGATCCATCTTCTTGAATATCGGATAATACCAGATCGACAACAAAACCAATTTCTTTTGGCACATCAATCATCAAATCACCTAGATCTTCATCCTCATAAATTTCAACTTTATATTTCATTCGTATCTCCCTCCACTTTACTAAGTTCGCACTTCTTCACCAACTTACAAAAAGTGGTTTTCTTTCTGTTTAATCAAGCTATTGATTGAACAGCTGTAGCCTCTTTATTTTCCCATTGCTCGTATACTTCTTTAAACTCTTCTGGAATCTAAACTTTAGATCGGCCAAACAAAAAACCGTCATTCTGCATAGTACTAGCATGATTAGGGCTTTAATTGACATAATCTCCCAATTAATCGCCCCAACTATTTACCACGAAACAATCATCTTCCATTTCGCCTTACAAATCAAAAACCATACGATAATTACCTATGTATACATCGTTATACTCAATTCCTCCATTGTATTTAGTTACGTATTTTTATCATTTCTAATACATAAGCTAAATCTTTATCCTCGTTTATATGTTCAGGTGTCCACGGAATATAAATGTGCGGTTCCACACCTTTACCATTCATTGAATAGTTTCCATTCATTTTTGAAATGCCGTACCCAAATTCATAGTCACCATAATCAATTGTAACAACATTGAAGTAATCCATAATTCCCATCGTAGCACGTCCTACGACTGTTACCTTTGGAGACTTTTTCACATTGGCAACAAAAGTATCACCTGAACTGCCACAATAATAATCAGATAATACATAAACACTAGTAGGATTTTTATATCCGTTAATTACAAAATCTTCATCTTCTGGAACTTCTAACAATCCTTTATCTTGATTTTTCTTAAATAGAGAAATTTCTTTATTTAACATTTCAATTGTATCTTTATTAAGTTCCTGCTTCAGGTAATTCTCCAACTCCTGTGTCCATAAACGACAATTACGTTCTGTGTAATTTGTGTACATAACTTCATCTTTATCAAATAAATCTGAAAAATTAATTTTGCAATCAAAAATATAATTCAGTAAAGGAAAATAAAATGAATCATTACCTCCATGGTTGACACGTACATCTATAATCAAATTTTTTGTTTGCTCTAAAACGTCCCGATTATCTTTTATTAGTCTTTGGACGGGCTCTTCCTCTGCAAAATCTGTTATTTTGATATAGACTGTCTCATTATTTATCTGTTTGAAAGTATGACAGGGCTTATATGCTTTTGCCTCATAATGGGCAAGAGGAATCTCAAATCGCTCACCATTTCTCTCCACACACACAACTTTGGATCTGCGAATAACACTATTCCACCGTTGACGTTCAGGTAATTCTTCCTCTAACCTTTTACGGTATTTAAGTGCTAATTCCCCAACGTCTTCATAATCTATTTCGACAATTTTATCCCCGGCAATTATCCGATTTTCTTGAGGTGATTCTGTCACATATAACGTATCTTTATATCGCCTTACTGAAAAACCCACATATGGAATTTCTGATTTTTTGGAATAAAACCATAAATGACCATCATGAAAATCAAGTAAATAATCTTGAATGGTTTCTTCAAAGGTACGTTCACTCATATCATTAGAGATGGTATAGAATTCAGGATGATTAGAAAGTTTTTTTTCTAAATAACCCGCGTAATCATTCTGTAAAACTTTTTGAATATCCTTGAAGATTTCTTCTTTTGAAAACAATAATTATCCCCTCTCTTTCTCCTTTTTACTTCAACAAGAAAGAATATTATCCTTTTAAACAATTCGTGACAGCTGAAAGGAAGTAACTGAATAATATAAGAAATATTTTTTTATGAACCTATATTAAAAGATGATTTGGATGTGCCTAATGCCGGTAACCTCAAAACGCTGAGAAAGTTCGAATTGTATTTTACATTTTATTGCTGGGCTACATTTGAGAAATAATTGTAATATATCTAACCTACCTTAGAGTTTTAGAACCTAAATGGCTGCTTCATTAGCAAAGTTAAGAAAACAAGCACAAGCATTAATTTTCTTTACATCTCTTGGTAGATCGTTACCATCTAGTTTCTCTGTTGTAAGACTTACCAGTTTATTTGTTTCTTTTGAAACGATGGTGATAATTAGATACCCTGGTAACTAATTATGTAAAATATATACATTTTTCCCTTAATAAAACTTAAATATGTTAACATACAAGTAGACATTTTGTAGGGGGATTTGACGTTGAAAAAGTATTTTTTGTTTTTAGGATTTATAGCTACTCTTTTATTAGCGTTGTCGAGTTGTAGTAGTAAGGATGAAAGTATTCGCTTTGAAGGTGAAGGAGAACACTGGAAAGCTTTATACCTTTTAACTAAAGGAGAAAATACTCAGAATGGGCAAGGCAATATCATCTATAAAGGAAAAGATAAAGAAAAATTAGGAAAAGTTTCTTTTATCTTTGAAGGAGAAACAGAAAAATTAAAAGGTACAGATAATGCGTCGGAAGGAAAAATCAATTTAAATAGCAACTGTAGTGGATGCTCTACTCAGAGTAGCAAAGTCCCTTATCATGTGACAATAAAATGGGACGGTAAAGAAGATAAGTTTGATTTAAAAGCAAAGTAAAAATTCTTAATAGAATCCGTTTTATGTTAAGGATACCGCCAACATTTCGCAAATTAATGTGTGGATCAGGGTTGGAATAGTACGATGAAGATGCTAAAAGCAATATTGAATCCTATGTTGGACATCGCGATGGCTACTACAATAGTGGCAAATGGAAAAGCTAAATCAATTGACTGCGTACTCGTTAGGATTTGCTCTTAAACATCAACAAGTCACTGATGTGTGCCAGTGGCTTGCTTGCATTTTAATTATTCTCTCTGTTAATGATTTTCTTCTGCAGCTACCAGGACAGGTTAGTTGAAGAAGAAGCGGTGATCGGACTTAGTGAATTAGTTAGGTAGTTGAAAATATAGAGAAGGTTTTTATACTATCTGTGTCTTCCATTCTTTTTGCTTGTCAATCGAAAAACAAGCCGACTGAAACCACTGCTAATTCAACTGCTAAATTGGAAAATGATAAAAAACTGCCGGTCAAAAAAAATTTAAAAACATTCGCATTTCAAAGCCTAAAGGATTCAATGAAACCACTTTTGATGACAAAGAATCCTTAAAAGGCTTTCAAGACATTTTTTCAAGTGCAATAAGAGAGCCCGGAAAAGTTGATATGAATATCCCTGAATTTTATATGGATGTCGTTTATGATAAGAATAATCACCAAAGTTTATATTTAGGGATAGGGAAAAAAGGCAAAGAAGTATATTCATGAAACTAGAAGATACAAGCACCATCTATACTGTTTCAAATGAAGGGATCGATAAGTTAATTGAGCTAGTCGAAAGTCGATTTAGCTAAAATTTTGCACGACGTAACTTGTCAGGATGCTTTGGAAACTTCCTTAACAGCCTAAAGAGATCCAGCATTTCTGCTGGATCTCCCAAATGTTTATGTCTATTAAGCTTCTTCAACCTCAATCCATTCCTGTGACCATTGCTCCATTTCACGGATAATTGGCTCGAGTGCTCGTCCTTTTTCTGTTAGCGAGTACTCTATTCTCACTGGCGTTTCTGGATATACTTCACGATTTACAATTCCTTCTTGCTCAAGCTCTTTTAAACGTTCAGACAGTAAGCGTCCGCTGATTGGAATAGCTGACTCAATGGAGCAAAAGCGCTGAGAATCACCTAATAGCTGGTGGATAATTAGCACATTCCATCGTTTGCTAATTACCTCCGCACACTTTTCAAATCTCGGACATAACGAAGATGATTTCATGGCATGCTCACCTCACCTTTTTTATTTGTTCATTCACCATGTTGACGTTCATAATTGTAATAATGTAAAAGACAAGGACCTTTCTATTATAGGTCTCTCATTATTATTATAAACGAAGTTACCATTAGTAAGTAGGAAATTACCTTAAAAAATGTGGATATTATATGAACATAATAAAAAATAATAAGGAGAAAAATCTAGCGTATTGCAATCGGACGTCACCCGGTCCTAACCGCAATTCCTTTGAACTTTCTCTCTACCTGTTGTTACGATACGTTTTTGTTTTAGAGAGAAAGAGCTTGGATCAACTCCACTCGATTGCCGAACGGATCTCGAAATTCAAAGCGATCGTATCCTGGTATTGGAACCCCTTCTAGTAGCTTAATGTTGTAGTTGGTTAAAATCGTTCGCCAGTGATTCAGATCCTCTACTTGGTAAGCGAGATGAGCTTTTGTTGTGGAACGGTCAACCCCTTCTTCTGTTCCGACATGCACATCTTGATGGCCAACTTTTAACCAAAACCCTCCTCTTCCTTTTAAGGACTCCGGTTTTTCAATTTCTGCTAATCCAAGGACCCTACAGTAAAAGTTTTTGCCCTCTTCTTCTGCTCCAGTTGGAATCGTAATTTGTGCATGATGCAAGCCAATAATCATATTTTCTCCCCCGCTCTCTGTTATTTCCTTTTAATGGTATAACAGAATATTTGATAAGTAAAATGCTGGTTTTTTATATTTGCTCATAACCATTTCTTATAGAAAAACAGTGTAAAAAAACGACTAACCGCTTCAAGAGCAATTAGTCGTTTCATACGTTACGCTCGACGTAACACGAGACGAGCTGAAGTTGGAATAATAAGAGATAGAATGATGGCACATAAAACAAATGACCCAAGCATGGAGACTCCATTTGAAATCAATGAATAAACAAAGGCCGATTGTCCCTTAGGTGCGTATTTCCCCCAAAAAATAATCCCTGCAATAAAGTGCCAAATATAGCGAGCAACACTACCAATAAACACTCCTGCGATAATGGAAGCAATCAGCTTTGGACGATTCCCCTCTTTCGCATGCTTTTGTACAGAACGTGCGTACAAGCCTGTAAATCCAATACAAGCAAACGCGATAATGTATTCCATCACCGGCTGAATGAAGAATCCGATTGTGGATGGCTCGATAATTAATTGTAAAATTCCCCATAGAAGTCCAGCAATGGTTCCGCCTTTTACGCCCCATCTGAACGCAATGAGCATGACGGGAACCATCGCAAAGGAAATCGAAATAGCAGATGAAATTTTAAACGAAATGAGTAAATCAAGAATCAGCGAAATCGCTGCAAAAATAGCAATTTCAATGACGGCTACTAAACTTAGCTGTTTCATTACAAAAAACCTCCTGTTCGTTATGAATACGTTCATCACACAGGAGGTAGATATTAGCAAGATCTACGCCACAATCCCTACGCTAGCATTAACTAACAGGTTCAAAGGGTCCGAACTAACAATGAGTTCATCTCAGCACATGTGCTCCCCCTGTGGTATACGTATAAAATTAATCGGTGTTCGACAATGGTCGACATTTCTACTTGTTATTATAGCAAAGAAAAGCTGTTCTGTCGCGGTTTTTTCGTTTTTCCTTTTTGATGGGGGTCTGTCCCCCATCCCTTTAAAGCGTTAATAAATTTGAACTTTATGTGACAAATTCTGAATTGTTTGTTAACATTATACTTATAGTGGAAACGCATACAAATCAAGGAGGGTCTATACATATGCAACAAGTACAACAAAAAAAGCCTTTATATCGTAATTTAACATTTCAAGTTGTCATCGGGATCCTGCTTGGGATTACAATCGGTTACCTCTTCCCTGAGTTCGGCTCGAAGCTGAAAGTACTAGCCGATATTTTCATTAAGCTTATTAAAATGGTCATTGCCCCAATTATTTTCTTTACCGTTGTTATTGGGATTGGCAGCATGGGTGACTTAAAAAAGGTCGGAAAAATTGGCGGGAAGGCGCTGATTTACTTTGAAATAGTCACCACCTTTGCTCTAGCAATTGGGATCATCGTCGTTAATGTACTAAAGCCAGGAAAAGGGTTTAATACAAGTGGAGCAAGTGCTGGTGCCGTTGAGCAGTACACGAAGCAAGCGAGCGAGTCGGGGCATGGTGTGATGGATTTTATTATGGGCATCGTGCCAGATAACGTGATCGGAGCGATGGCTTCTGGTGATTTGCTACCTGTCCTCTTTTTTGCCGTATTGTTTGGCGTTTCAACCGCTGCACTAGGGGCAAAAGCTGAGCCAGTGATTCAATTATTTCAGCGCTTAACAGATATTTTCTTTGGAATCGTGAATATAATTATGAAAGTATCTCCAATTGCGGCCTTTGGAGCTATGGCTTACACAATTGGCACCTTTGGTATCGGCACACTCGCATCACTAGGAAAGCTAATGGGATCTGTTTATCTGACGATGTTCCTGTTCATTGTCGTCGTCCTCGGTCTCATTGCCAAGTTCTTTAAGTTTAATATCTTTAAGTTTCTCGCTTATATCAAAGAAGAGCTTCTTCTTGTACTCGGAACGTCTTCATCCGAATCAGCGCTTCCAGGTTTGATGAAAAAGCTAGAGAACTATGGCTGTTCAAAGCCCGTTGTCGGGTTAGTCGTACCGACTGGATATTCGTTTAACCTTGACGGAACGTCCATTTATCTTTCTATGGCAGCCATTTTTATTGCCCAAGCCTACGGAGTAGACCTCAGTCTTGGAAAGGAGTTAACGCTTCTTGGGATTTTAATGCTCACGTCCAAAGGAGCAGCCGGTGTAACCGGATCTGGTTTCATCACCTTAGCAGCGACTCTTACCGCCTTTCCGATGATTCCGGCGGCTGGAATTGCCTTAATTATTGGCGTTGACCGCTTTATGTCGGAAGCACGCGCGATTACCAATATTATTGGAAACGCAGTAGCCACAGTTGTTATCTCAAAATCTGAGAATGAGTTTCATCCACCAGAACCGGCTTCTGTCGTTCCAACAAATAATGATAAAACTATCGCAAAATAAGAAACTATTAGAATAAAAAGAATATATTCTAGACGCCTATTTCTTTGTGAATTCCTAGTGACAAAGTCATAGGCGTCTGCTATAATTCGTTTCATACTTAATTTTATAAGCAAACCCTCATCCTAACCGATGAGGTAGAGGTCGCGGTTTTTAATAGTAAAGCGAAGAAGATGCAGAGAACATTGAGGAATTCGTTTGAAAGGAAAAATCGCCGAAGTTTATTTCGCTTCTCTGGTGAAATAAGCTGGGGCTGTATCCAAATAGGAACAGAACTGTCACATTTGTCCTTACCAGACACGTGTGAAGTGCTATCTTCATGGAAGGTTGATGCGGTTTAATGTTAAAAGCCAGCAAATTCCTTTTTGCGGCTTTTTTTTGTTATTCAGCCTCCTTCCTACAATCGAAAGGAGAACTTGGTATGCAAGATCATGCAATGAAACAAGGGGCAAACGCCCAAACTAGTAACAATGAATTAAAACGAGGGTTGCAAGCTCGTCACTTAACGATGATTTCACTCGGTGGAGCAATCGGAACAGGCTTATTTCTCGCAAGCGGTGGTGCGATTCATACCGCAGGACCCGGTGGCGCTCTATTAGCGTATACAGTAATTGGGATTATGGTTTACTTTTTAATGACGTCTTTAGCAGAGCTTGCGTCTTATATGCCTGAAGCTGGATCTTTCAGTACGTATGCGACGCGATTTGTCGATCCTTCACTTGGATTCGCTCTTGGATGGAACTACTGGTATAACTGGGCCATCACGATTGCGGCTGAGCTTTCGGCAAGTGCTCTTATTATGAAATTTTGGTTTCCGAATACGCCTTCGCTTTTATGGAGTGCATTGTTCTTACTCGTCATGTTTGGACTAAACTATTTATCTGTAAAAGGCTTCGGAGAATCTGAATTTTGGTTTTCACTTATTAAAGTCGTTACGGTTATTATCTTTTTAATTGTCGGTGTGTTAATGATTTTCGGTATCTTTACTGGTGATGCACCTGGCTTTAAAAACTTTACGATGGACGGCGGTCCTATTCACGGCGGGTTCTTTACGGTGCTAGGAATCTTTATGGCAGCTGGTTTCTCATTCCAAGGAACAGAGCTTCTTGGGGTAGCGGCTGGTGAGAGTGAAGACCCAGCTAAAACCGTTCCACGTGCGGTTCGCCAAGTATTCTGGCGTATTTTACTCTTTTATATTTTAGCCATTTTTGTAATTGGTATGCTGATTCCTTACACAGCAAGTTCATTAGCAAGCGACGATGTTCGTGTAAGTCCATTCACCCTTATCTTTGAACGTGCAGGCTTTGCATTCGCTGCTTCAGCGATGAATGCCGTTATTTTAACAGCCGTTTTATCTGCTGGTAACTCAGGCATGTACGCATCAACGCGTATGCTTTGGAACCTTGCAAAAGAAGGAAAAGCACCTCGCTTCTTAGCGAAAATTGATAATCGTGGTGTCCCAATCAATGCGCTTATTATCACTGCATTAGTTGGAACACTTGCTTTCTTAGCTTCTCTATTTGGTGATGGTCAAGTGTATTCTTGGTTATTAAATGCATCTGGTATGTCCGGATTTATCGCATGGCTTGGTGTGGCAATCAGTCACTTCCGCTTCCGTCGTGCCTTTATAGCGCAAGGTCATGACCTGAGCGAGTTACCGTACCGTTCAAAATGGTTCCCATTCGGTCCGATCTTTGCTTTTGTCCTTTGTGCGGTCGTTATTCTCGGACAAAACTACGGCGCATTTATGGGCGGCTCAGTAGACTGGAACGGAGTGCTTGTTTCATATATTGGTCTTCCCCTCTTTTTAGCGGTATGGTTGATTTATAAATTCACGAAAAAATCAAAGCTTATCCCACTAAAAGAATGTCAAGTTGTGCCAACAGAAAAATAATGTTTAAAAGAGCTTAGAGAATCCTCTAAGCTCTTTTTTATATGATAAACTAGTGATAAAAAGGATGAAATAGTTCATGAACATAATCGACTCCGTTCCCGATTTTCTAAACGGTTCTTTCCGTTCCCTTTCATCATTACGCGCCTACTTTAACAAATATCCCAATCTTTTCACTTCGTACTTTGCCTACCATTGTCAGGATACTGAGGAACGTCATATACAGTCACTGCAAAAGTATCCAGCAATTATGGCTGACATCAAAAGAACACATCAAGAAATCATTCCAATTATTCATGCGGTCGCAATTGAATATCACGTTCTATATAAGTTGACATTCCCTATAAACGTGAATTTAATTGTCGGGGGCTTTGGCTCAAATGCTTTTGCGGAGCGAGAAATTATCCCGAATGTAACCTTTGCGCTCGAGCGACTATCTCCACACCCTCACCATTTAAAAGTCATTATAGCCCATGAGTTTGGCCATGTCGCACAAAACATGTTGTCAGATGCTGCAGGAATGAAGTGGGATGAGCTTAATTGGTTGGACCCTCTCATCTGGCTTTTGCAAGAGGGAGCGGCCATTCACTTTTCTAGGAAAACAGTGCCTGCGTTGAACGAATCCATCTACTTCTCCTTCGATGACACGGGTGATGACTGGCTTCTTTTTTGTAAAAAGCATCAGCAAGAGTTAAAACGGCAGTTTGCAGCTGATTACAATCAACTCAGTTCAAACGCGCTGTTTCATGAATGGTTTTCCATTCGCGGCGGTTTCCATTATGGCTATCAGCGAATTGGTTATTTTCTTGCCGACTTGTTTTTTCAGAATCAGATCGCGAAGTTTGGAGAAGATGAAGCCATTATTGCGTGGAGACATGAGGAATTTTATGTGAAGGCGAAGGAATGGTTAACGAATGTAGTATAAGCATGAGGCAATGATTAGACAAATTACACCAATGATTCCTGTATAGATTCCTGCCTTTATGCGAATATGTTGGTGCTCTGGCGTTTCAGAGTAAAAATTACCTTGTTGTCCATTGCCACTTACCCAAGCACCAATTAAAATTCCTGAAACAATTACGCTCATTGCCCAAATGATTAATAGCATTGACATCGTCACTTCCCACCTTTCCATTCGAAGTTTTGCTTTCTTTATTGTATATAGAGTATGTGCAAAATGTGTATATATGTGGACAGGAAGAAAGTAAAAAGGATGATCACTCATTGGATCATCCTTTTACTATAACAATTAAATTAAGTAGCTAATGAATAAGCCGACTGATAATAAAAATCCGTAAAACGTATTCGTTTGAGCCGTTGATTTCATTGCGACAATCATGTTAGCCGGGCGTTTGCCTCCTAAGAAGCCTTGCATTGCCTGAACGGGCTTTGGAACGCTTAAAAAGACAACAAGCGTCCATACGCTCACATGACCGGCAATAATAAGTGCAACTACCCACGCGTATGAAATGGCGAACAGTATGCCAAGAAGCGTAATCGCCCCTTTAGACCCCATTAAAATCGCCAGTGTTTTGCGGCCTCCGCGCGTATCTTCTTCAATATCACGAATATTATTTGAAAGGTTAATTGCGCCGACTAGGATGGCAATTGGGACAGAAATTAAAATACTGTCTGTGCTCACTTCTCCGGTTTGAATGAAAAAGGAAATAAGAACAAAAAGAGAACCCATGCATATTCCAGAAAATAATTCGCCGAATGGTGTGTAGGCGATTGGAAGTGGGCCTCCTGTATAAAGGTAACCAATGGCCATTCCAACAAGACCCATTAATGCTAACCACCAGCTACTGCTGCTACAAATATAAACACCTAATAAAATGGCAATTGCATAACAAGCGAGAGCAAGATTTAACACTGTTTTTGGCTTCATTCCTTCACGAACGATCGCGCCTCCGATTCCAACTGATTCGGCTGTGTCCAATCCTCTCTTAAAATCATAATATTCATTAAACAAATTGGTGGCAATTTGAATAAATAGACAGGCAAAAAGCATTGCTAAAAATAGCCAAACATTAACTTCTACGGTGTACATTGACAAGACCGTTCCGATAAGTACCGGAACAAACGAAGCGGTTAAAGTATGTGGGCGCGTAAGTTGCCACAGCACCTTTCCTTTGCTTTGCTTCTGATGCGGTGCACCTTGCGTCTGTGGATTTTGATTCATTTTATTCTTCCCTTCTATCTTTGAACGCTCATGTGATAAACGAGCGACTAATTTTCTCATTTTTTAACAGGAAGTAATGTGAATGCTCTAATTGTCTTTCCCCTTGTCTATCATAATAATTTTAACGTTTTTTTACAAGGTAAGAAACCGAGAAATTCGTCGAAAAAAGTCGTGAAAACGTTATTTTTCACGACTTTTCATTCGTTCATTCATTTTTTTACTATAACACCACTTTTGTACTGACGGGGGCTGACATTTTCTGTTTTTTACTTAGCAGTTTTTTATACGCTAAAAACAGAATCGGAATTCCGATGATCGTCACAAGAGAAAGCGTTCCGAAAATGGCGGCTGGGTGTGTCACACCGAAGTAATCCAGTAAAAACCCACCTGCCCACGGTCCCATTACGTTTCCAAACTGCGTAAAGCCCATCGCCCCAAAATATGTTCCTTTGAGCTCTGGTTTCGCAATTTCATCAATTAACACGTCCATCATCGTAAACAGAAGCACCTCACCAATCGTAAAGAAAACGACTAAAACAATGATCGTGGATAAGTGATGAGCAAACGAAAATCCAAATAAACTCAGCGAAACGAGGATATTTCCTCCTATTAGGGACAAAAACGGTGAGTAATTTTTTGCAAATCGTACAACAGGATACTGAATGATGAGCACAACCACAGCATTTAGCGATAGCATAATGGAAAAAATCTTCGCTCCGTCTCCGAAGTCAGGCGATAGAGAATAGAACTGTGAGAGTGTCGCAGAGAAATGAGAATAGCCAAAGGAACAAAGCGTGACACCTGCTAGTGTTAAAAGAAATAATTTATCTCTTCTCGTCACGGTGAACGCTTCGCTCATTGCAATACGAGTCGTTTGTTCAGTGCCTTCCTTTGATATTGGATGACGCATGAACGTCATGGCAAGCGTAACTCCATACACCGCGTATACGGCTGCAGCGATAAAAAAGAGGTTGGTGCTTTTAGAAGCCCCCAGAAGTGCGCCGATTAATGGGCCAAATACAACTCCAACATTGATCGCAGCATATCTTAAATTAAAGATGAATAGCTTATTTTCCTTTGTCGTAATATCTGATAAAATAGCGCGTGACGTAGGTTCAAAAAGTGCTCTGCACAGCCCGTTCAGCGCATTCATTATAAAAAAGGCCCAAACGTGCTGACTGAATCCGAATCCAATGAAGACGGCTGTCCACATAAATACCGAAAGCAGGAGAATCGTTTTTCGACCAAAACGATCCGACATGTACCCTCCGTAAAAACTAGCAAAAATCCCAACAAGTGAACTGATAGCGATAATCATGCCGGTCATGGACGGCGTTACGTGCATAACTTTTGTTAAATAAATAGCTAGAAACGGAATGTTCATCGAAGTGGCCATTCGACCAAATATCGTTCCTATAATGATGTTCCACCCTAATGGATGAATGTTTTTTAATGTCTTCATTCACATCCCCTTACTTTCCTCACACATTTGCACTTCAAGTATGATGATTATATAATTTCTGCTTTGTATCGACGTCCAGACAAAGAATGAATTCCTTCTCCGCCTTTAGACGTAAAAACCTTTCTCATTATAACAGAAATATCTTCCATTTTATGAATTGTTTTATTATAAAACGATTTCTAGCAGCTTATTGCCCGAAGTTTTTACATGACGGAATTTCATCACTCTGTTAAAATATGTAATTAGGTACATAGTCACAGTTTGTCCAACCTAAAGGAGAAGTGATGATGGATGACGAAGAATACATTATTGCAGGAGTTGTGGCTTGAATACGTTGCTGTATTAGATAAGCAGTTTCCTGGATACTCAACTTACTTAAATGGTCCTGCTACAGAGCTTGATATTCAACAAACGGAAGAAAAAATGGGCATTACCTTACCTGATGAACTCGTCCAGCTCTATTTATTACATAACGGAGATAGTAATCATTTAATGGGATCATTTCTTGGTTTACCGTTTTTGACACTTGAGGAGATGCATAGTCATTGGAACAACTGGAAAGAGCTACTAGAAAATGAATCTGAGGCTGATATGGAGCAGCTAAGTGCTTTTTCTACGTCCATTCCAAAGAACCAAATTAAAGCAACCTACGCCAATCGAAAGTGGATTCCACTTTCCTACGATTATAGTGGCAATCACATCGGCATTGATTTAGACCCAGATGTGAACGGCGTAATAGGACAAGTCATCAATTTTGGGCGTGATGAAGATGAGAAATATGTTCTAGCCGCAAGCTTACATGACTTTTTGACACTTATGATACAATTAGTAAAAGGTCTGTCCTTCACAATTAAAATGGACAAGCAGTATGATCAGGTGGTTTTTATGTGGCAGGATGATATTCATCCAATTGACGGATTAAAAACCATCCGAAAAAAAACCATTCATTAATAACCTTTTTTAAAGGAGCGATGAAAAAGAATGAAATCTATTTGTGTATTCGCAGGGTCTAGCTATGGGACACGTCCTTCTTATCAGGAGACAGCGCGTCAACTTGGAGAGTACATGGGAACTCACGGCTATCGTCTCATTTACGGTGGCTCGAAAACAGGATTAATGGGTGAAGTGGCAAATGCAGCGCTTGCTCATGGCGGTGAGGTCGTTGGCATCATGCCAAGCGGATTAGCAAAGGGAGAGATTGTTCATACTGCGTTAACGGAATATATTGAAGTCGATAGCATGCATGAACGAAAAGCAATGATGCACAGTTTAGCAGACGGATACATTGCTTTGCCAGGAGGATTTGGGACATTTGAGGAGCTTTTTGAAGCCCTTTGCTGGTCTCAAATCGGGATTCATCAGCATCCCATCGGATTACTGAACGTAGATGGTTATTACGATCTTCTTCTAAAAATGGTCGAGCATAGCATGAAGGAAGGGTTCGCTCCTCCTACAAACATGAGCCTGATGAGCATATCTGCTACTCCTCACGAGCTTATTCATTCGATGTCGGATTATTTGCCACCAGATGGCCAATTAAAATGGCAACCAAAAAACAACCAGCGATGATTTTCCACCGCTGGTTGTTTTCTTACTGATGGCTTTTATCTAAAAATTCGTTTTGTCCGTTAATCATCCAATACTGATTTTGCTTTGGTACATCATCAATAAAGTCTCTGTATTCGCCGGACCAGCCCTTTGGTACGTTTTTCTCAAAGGTAGAAGATTCCAAAACCAATGACTGAAGCGTTTTATGATCAAGGTCAATGCTCAGTGCTGGAACGAGATCAAGAATGCTTTCGTAGTTCTTCTCATGTAGCAGGTCAGCTAGTTCTTCAGTCTGCACATAGAAGGGTTTCATTTTTTCAAGAAACGTCCCTTCTCCTCGCTGCTCGATGCATTCAATGCTGTACTCTTTCCCATGCTTTTCTGAAGAAACGATCCACATGTCCTTTCCTGTCACGTACCAGCACCATATCCCATCCTTAACGATTCCGATAATTAATGTTTGGTCATACTTTGGCTTATATTGCACACAACCACCCGACCTTTTTAAAAGTAAAAGCTTCTGTAATTAGTGTTATTCACCTATTTAGAAAATGCTAAACATTTGGTCTCCCTCCTACGTCACATGTTTTCTTTTTTTGCTTTGCGGATATAGTACATAAAACATATTTTATGGGAGGAAATGACATGCAAAAACGATTAGCAAACAAAATTGCCGTAGTAACAGGAGGTGCATCTGGCATCGGACGTGCCTCCGCTCTCCGATTAGCTGCTGAAGGCGCAACGGTAGCCATCATTGACTTAAAGGAATCAGATGCCTTACCCGTCCAAAAGGAAATTCAACAGGCAGGCGGCGAATGTCTCGTTGTCGAAGCAGATGTTTCGAATCCAGAAAGCATGGAAAAAGCGATTTCCTCAATTTCAGAGAAGTTTGAAGCCATTCATATTGTGTTATCGAACGCAGGGATTAACGGCGCCTTCTCACCGATTGAAGAGCTCTCTTCGGACGAATGGGATCAAACCATTCAGACAAACCTTCGTGGAACCTTCTTAACAGTTAAAAATTGCCTACCCCATATGAAAAAACACGGTGGAAGCATCATCATCACAAGCTCTATTAATGGAAACCGCACATTTTCTAACTTTGGGATGGCAGCATACAGCACATCAAAAGCAGGTCAAATGGCGTTTGGAAAAATGGCGGCGCTTGAGCTTGCGCAATATAAAATTCGCGTCAACATTATTTGTCCAGGGGCAATCGAAACAAACATCGAAGAAAATACGTTCCGAAATGAAGAAAAGCTAGAGGAAATTAAAATTCCTGTGGAGTACCCAGAAGGAAATCAACCGCTCAAACATAAATCAGCTGAGCCTGAGCAAGTTGCAAATCTCGTCTACTTTTTAGCTTCTGAGGAATCTAATCATATTACGGGAAGTGAAATGTACATAGACGGCGCAGAGTCCCTTCTCTAAAGGCGTTAGCTTGCAATACCCCCTCTTTTCTGTTATCTTGAATAAGGTTCATTCAGTTGACGAAATAGCCTCCCACACGTATGGGAGGCTCTACTTTTTTACCTACATATTGACAATAAAGGTGTGAGTTACATTGCGAATTAATAAATTTATTAGTGAATCTGGCGTTACATCAAGACGAGGTGCAGATAAGTGGATTCTCGCTGGTAAAGTAACGATCAACGGACAGAAAGCAGAATTGGGCAGTCAGGTGGAGCCTGGTGACGACGTCCGCGTAGACGGGAAACCGATTTCGGTTGAGCAACAGAACGTCTACATTGCTCTAAATAAACCTGTCGGAATTACGAGCACAACAGAACGTCACATCAAAGGAAACATCGTTGATTTCGTGAATCATCCGCTCCGAATCTTTCATATCGGACGCTTGGATAAAGATTCTGACGGCCTCATCCTTCTCACAAATGATGGCGACATCGTAAATGAAATTTTACGTGCGGAAAATAAGCATGAAAAAGAATACATTGTAACGGTAGATCATCCTATTACTCCTTCCTTTATAAAGAAAATGTCCGAAGGTGTAGAAATTTTAGATACGAAAACACTTCCTTGTAAAGTTGAACAGCTATCACGAGATACGTTTAAAATTATTCTGACACAGGGACTAAATCGTCAAATTCGCCGCATGTGCTCAGCGCTTGGATACGGAGTTCGTCGCCTTCAGCGCACACGAATCATGAACATCCATTTAAAAGGACTCAAAATTGGTCAGTGGCGTGATTTGACACCTACTGAGCTTAAGCAGTTATTTAACGATTTAAACTACACGCCGAAAAATCAAGCATAAAAAAAGAGCGATCACCACTGATCGCTCTTTTGGCATCTTATAGAGAAATTTTTACTTCAGCATTCATACCTGGTTTGATTTTGTCTGAAGGGTTTTTAATTGAAATTTTCACCGCTACTTTTTGCGTTACTTTTGTGTAGTTACCGCTACTGCTTTGGTCTGGCATCATGGATAACGCACTGTTTGTTGCGTAACCGATTTTTTCAACTTTACCTTCATACGTTGTTCCAGAATCTCCGTCAACGACTACGTCTACTTTGTCGCCTTCATCGATATCTTTTAAATCTGTTTCTTCAATGTTCGCTGTGATGTACATGCTTTTAAGATCTGCTACTTGAGCCAGTACTTGACCTTGTTGCACAAGTTGATTTGCATGTGTGTTACTTTGAATAACTGTTCCTTCGTTTGTAGCCGTTACAGAACCGCTTTGTTCGCCTGCAATTTTACCGACAACACTGTCTTTTGATACTTCGTCGCCTTCTTTAATGTTCCACTCTGTTAGCTTTCCGTTTGCTGGTGCTACGACTTGTGTCATATCAGCTTGTACTTTTGCTTCATCTGTTTTTACATAGTTTTGACTTTGGTAGTAGTAGTAAGCTCCGCCACCGATAAGAGCTAGTACTACAATGATTCCGATTAAGTTCGTTAAAATTAAACGTCCTCTACTCATATTTCATTCTCCTTTTTATTGTTCATTTTTAGGTGATGGAAGAAGAGCTGGTTTTTGTTTTTTCGGCTTTTCTTCTTTTGATCGTAATCCTAAACCTTTACCAGTAACAGCTTTACCAATTGAGGCAATTAACATAATAGCTCCTAGCACAATAATCCATACGAATGTATTGTGATAAGCCTCTAAAATGGCTGCTTTTTTCGCATTTACGATAACTGAAAACATAGCATTTGTTTTCGCATCGGCCAGCGATTGACCTTGTGCCATTAAATATTGAATCATTTTTGTTAATTCATTCGTCACTTCTGGATCTCCATTAATGACATTATTGCGAATATCTTCGTAATGAGTGGCATTGCGTGTTGTGATGAACCATGCGACGACCGGCGTCACAATCGCACCTAGGAAGTTACGTACAGCATGTAAGGAAACCGAACGATCTGATGCATGATGTAGATCTCCTGCAAGCGCCGTTCCGAGTGCACCTGATACAAGTGCCATACTGATACCAATTCCTAAAAAGGCAATTTGTGCATACAACGTTGTGATGCTTGTAGAGAATCCAACGTGAAGCCAATCAATGCCAAGCACGATAATAATAATGGAACCAACAATACCAAGCGTTCCTGCTCCAACGACATCGTATAAAAATGTACAAATAAGAGCTGATGCAACAATCCCGATGAAGAACCAAAGATAAAAGATGCTCAAGTTCCTAAATGGAATATCCAAAATGTTACGTAAAATACCATTAATACCGGCAATCGCAACGACTAATACCACATGGCCTACAATTGCCATCGTGGCTCCTGACATTGCTTTCCACGACCATAGGGAATGCAGCGGAACCAATGGATTCGATACGCGTGAGTCTACATTAATAAATAAACCTAATAAAATGACGTCCATAAGTAGAAAAGGCCAAACGTATAAAGAATCAAAGCCCTTTTGCTGTAAATTCAACAGTGGTGAAATCGTTACAAGCGTAATAACCGTAAGCAAGAAAACACCCGTTTTATCAATTGGACGTGGATCTAATTCTTTCTCTGTTGGCTTTGGTAGTACAATTAGGCCAATCACTAAACAAATTACCGCAGTTACAATGTTTAATGAGAATAACCAGCGCCAAGCATCAACGCTTAGTGATAGCGCACCAAAAAATGCCCCAACTGCTGATGAACCAAATAAACCACTAATAATAAAGAATAAGAAAAAATTTCGAATATGGCCTGGGAATGAAATTAACGTTGCGGGAATAATCGTTAAAAATAACATACCAGCCGTCAATCCTTGAATGGTTCGACCCGCAATTAATAACCCAATGTCAGCAGAAAATGTATTCAAAATTGAGCCGACTAAAAAGGCCGAAATTAAAATTAAATAGGTAGGTCGTAATCCATACCTTCTAGACAATACTCGTCCTAATGGTACACCGAGTGCGAAAGCTAAATTTGATAAAATGGAAGGATATAATATTTTATTCCCATTTAAATTCAGTCCGCCTTGGACCACAATTTGGTTGACCGAGTAAGCCAGGTTTGTAAAATACTGTGGACCTACTGCAAGGATCGTTAAAATCGTTACGACCAAGTATTTTGGAATGGTAAACTTTTTTCTCTCAGCCGGTGCGGTCTGGGTTTGACTCATGCAAGCTCCTCCTTTTTAGTTTTTAATATTTACGTTTAGACATGATATTATATAAGTGAAATTATTCACAAACATGTCCATCAATGGTGAAAGGTCTTAAGTTTATATGTTTACTTAATACTATTTCAGCTTTCAATTCGGTTTCAGAAGATACATCATTTACCCTTATCAGCTAAACTTCCATTGCATAAGTTGTATTATACAACTTGCGAGCAACAAGTTAAAGAGATTAGCTTCACTTTTGCCGAGAAAATTTATGACAAATTTATGACAGCATAAAAAGAGACTAGCATAACCATATACTCGTCTCTTCCCTCTCTATCTGCCCCAGCGCTTAAAATCACGATTCAGTCGTTTTAAATTGGTTTCTAATACCTTTAATTCTTCCTCAGTCCATTCACCAAGCACTTCAGCATAAGCATTTTGCCTCGCTTTTTGCACAAGTGTTAAAATATGCTTTCCTTCTGCTGTAATTTCTAACAGACTTACTCGGCCGTTTTTCGGATCGGGATAGCGCGAAATCAGTTTTTTGCTTTCTAGCGTTGCCACTTGCCTACTGGCGGTTGAAAGATTGAGCATTAATTGTTCCGCAATTTCATTAATTGCGAGCGGACTTTTTTGCTCTAATTGACTGAGAAGTAAATATTCTGAGCGGTCAAGCGTACCCAACTTTGGACTGTAGGCCGTTGTGAGCCGTACAAGTAGTGCAATTTCATGCTCAATAATTCCGAGTGATTCAAGATCCATTGGTAATTCCCCCCGTAAACCACATTTTCACATTGCTTCTTATGTATTTTTCAAGCCTGTCTGCATTTCTTTACCATTATAACGCGTTTTTTTCATTAAACAAACCGTACTAACATAAGACTCTTTATACAAGTTCGCGAAATATTTTTAACAAACAAAAGACCCCTCTTCTAAGGGGCCTTCACTTTATTTTTATTCTTCCGGGTACTTAATGCCTAGCTTTTTCATGGCAGCCGCGTCTGATCCCGTTTTTTTGTAGCTATCATCAATCATTTTTTTAATTTTCGGCGGTGCTGCTTCGTAAAGATCAGCAATGTCTGTTACGGGTTGTTTAGACTGCTGATACTTCTTCAAAATTTTATAATATGTATCGTATTCTTTCTCACTAGTAGGTTGGACGGCTTGTACTTTAGATTGAGCTGTATCTGATGCATGAATTGGAGTTAACGTACTAGCAGTTGAGAAACCTAAAAGTAAAAAAGTTCCTAAAGCAAGTGTCGTTTTTTTCATTTATATTCCTCTCCTTTACCAATTTCATTCGTCTTTTATTTGTTGAGTCCTGCAAAATTTTTCAATGAATCATTTTTTTCTTATACTTCATGTTTACCCGCCTTTTGTTTCTTTAATCTTTATTTTCGCATTTTTTTCAATATGATGGTTATTGTATCGGAAAAGCGGTACAAATAACGAGATCAACAAATAGAAAACGAACGAGGGCTTTTAGAATTTTATGTGACCTGATACTATATAGACGCAAAAAAACTCCGCAAAGTTTCAACACTTGCGAAGTTTTTTTAAAAATCCGTTTTTCATTAATAAACGTCTCGTTTTGTGAAGACGAGAAATGACGTAATAAAGGCCGCCGCGCCCCAAATAGCCAAAACAATTAAAGAAAACCCTAACGTCATGCCTTCAATTGGTGGTGGACTTCCAGCTAAATAGCCCGTTAAATCTAAGTTTACAACGAATAAATATTTTGCCGTTTCCCATGAGGACACCATGTTGCTTAAGATGGTACCCGCGATTAGACAGGCAAGCATAACGCCCATACCGGCAGCCGTGCTTCGAATAAGCACAGAGAACATAAAAGAAAACGTACCGACCACTAACGACACGAACCACGCTAGACCAAATTCCATCAGCAGGTAACGCCACTGTGGTACAAGATGTACTCCCGCTGTATTAAGCTCTCCTGATTGAACGGTGAAACCAGTCAGCACAGGTGCTGACCAACCTGTAAAGCCAAATACGATTCCCGATATGAGATACGCAAGAGCACCAAACATAAGAACAATGATGGATACGGCTAACACCAGGGTCATGTATTTGCTCATTAAGATCTTCCACCGCCGCACAGGTCGTGTCAACAGAAGCTTGATCGTCCCCATACTATTTTCAGACGACACGATGTCAGAGGCGACGACGAGTACCATAAGCGGAAGCAGAAGCTGAATGGCATTTTCAATAAACCCTCTTACAAACGTTGGTGCCCCAGGCTCAGTTGGATTGATGTCATGATCCAAGTAATACTGTTGCTGTGTTACACGAATTTGCAGCTGCTTTTTCCATTCATCTGAAATTTGACTGCCGCTTAGTCGATTTTGTGTATCCACGATTTGCTGTTGTAGAGATGAGCGCCAGTCGGTTGTTCCTAATTTTTCGCGCAAACGCTCGGTCTCTTTATACTGTGCGTACGTGAACGTCCCGATAAGAACCGCCATAATTAGCCCGACAACAACAAGCCGCTTTTTCGTTACAAGCTTCAGCATTTCGTTATACAGTAAATTAGCCAATAGACTCTCCTCCCGTCATTTCCAGGAACAGATCTTCTAGCGTCGGGAGCTTGTGATTCATCTCTTGCACCGTTACGCCCGCTTCCACTAGCTTTTGATTCCATACCCCTACTTCATCATCTTCATAAGGAGTAATTAAATAAGCCCCATCTTCCTTTACCGACTCGGTAAGCTGTTCGAGAATCTCTTTTCCTTTTTCATACGGGGTCACTTTCCAAATGAGCGTTTCTTGTCTTGCCAATAATGTTTTGACGGATTCTGTATGAAGAACCTGCCCTTTTGAAATGATCGCCACTCGGTCACACATTAACTGAATCTCACTTAATAAGTGACTCGAAACGAGCACGCTCAGACCTTGCTCCTCCGCTAGTGAACGAATAAATTTACGCATTTCACGTATCCCGGACGGATCTAATCCATTTGTTGGCTCGTCTAAAATAAGCACTTTCGGATCTCCAAGCATCGCTTGAGCAATTCCGAGACGCTGACGCATTCCGAGAGAGTAGGTTTTTACACGATCGTGAATTCTTGCCTCTAGACCGACAAGCTCCACGACCTCCATAATACGATCTTCCCCTACCCCGCGAAGCATTCTCGCAAAGTGACGTAGGTTCTCCCATCCGCTTAAAAACGGGTAAAGCTCGGGATTTTCAACAATACATCCTAAGTTACTCATAGCTTCTGTAAAATCAGTTGCTACATTTTTCCCACAAATATGAATGCTTCCTTCTGTAGGACGAATTAAGCCGACAAGCATTCGAATCGTCGTCGTTTTACCCGCACCGTTTGGTCCTAAAAATCCAAAAACCTCTCCGCTTCGCAATTCAAAATCAATGCCTTTAATAATGTCGCGTTTGCCAATTCTCTTTTTTAATCCTTTAACAGACAATGTTACGCTACTCACGGCCTCTCCCTCCTTTACCATGTAATCAATGATGCCACCCGATCAGCCACGAGCTTGTAGCCTTCCGCATTCGGATGAAAATGATCTGAGTATAAATAATCGTCTACTTTTAGTTCAAAAATATCGAACGTTGGTACAAATACCGTTTTTGGGTACTTTGCGCTCAGCTCAGCGCTTTTAAAATTCCATTCCCGGACAATCGATGACGTTTGATTCGCATTGTCCATTTTAATAAACGGATTATATAACCCAATAAAGAAAATCGTTGCGTCTTTATTCACAGCACGCATCGTACTTAAAATACTATTCACGTTTTTTAAGTACTGATTTTGAAGGGTTTTGACATTATTCAAATTCAGATCAACAAGCGTTTGCCCGCTTTGGAAAAGGTCATTTCCACCAATTGTCATCATAATAACATCAGCATCTTTTAGCTGGCGCTGTACTTCTGGCTGCTTGACCTGCTGTAGCAACTGATTGGAACGTTGCCCTTTGATACCGAGATTTGATAGGTATATTTTGCGATCTGTTTTTTCTTCAAGGCTATCTTTTACATTTCCAACGTATCCTTTTCCAGTTGAGTCACCTGTTCCTCTTGTTAAGGAGTCACCGATCGCGATGATGTTGAAACGATTATCTTGTTTCGCCTTGCTATCCGTCTCAACAGATTTTGAAGCAATTGCAGGGGGATTTGCCGGTACACGAAGATATTCATATAAGGACCAGCCAAGTCCGACTAGCCAAAGCAGGCAGGCAAGTCCTGATACAGCAGCAATAAGTTGAATCCATTTCCCTCTCAATGTTGAACCTCCTTTTATGTATTTGATAGAGAACGAATCCTTGAAAAAGGGGTTATGTATCTCTGTTAGGAAGATTATAGCAAAACCGATATACCGAGTGCGAATATTAGGCGGCTGTTTCGTATAAAAAAAGCAACGCTGGTTCGTAATTTGTTCACAGAACAAAAAAACATATGGAAAGCTCTTAAGCATTTCCATATGTTTCGAAGGGACCAAACGTATCACATAGAAAGCTCATCGTAACCGCTTTTCATTGAACGGTTACGATTTTCACACACCTTCTACCGCTTCTTCAATCTCTTTACGCAGAACGAATTTTTGAATCTTACCGCTCGCATTACGCGGGAGTGCTTCGCAGAATATGTAGCGACGCGGTCTCTTATAATTGGCGAGTTTGTCACTTGATTTGCAGAATAAATCGAGCTCCTCTTCCGTGAGCGTGTGATCTTTACGAACGACAAATGCCGTCACTGATTCTCCCCACTTCTGATGTGGTTCTCCTATGACCGCTACATCCAAAATTCCTTCATGCTCAAAAAGTAGGTCTTCAATTTCACGAGGATAAACGTTCTCACCCCCGCTAATGATCATATCGTCTACTCGGTCCTGAACGAACAAGTAGCCATCTTCATCGAGGTAACCAATATCTCCAGAGTGATACCAGCCTTTGTACAGGGCTTTTTTAGTCGCTTCTTCTAGATTAAAATACCCCTGCATCACACACGGACCTTGTACAAGGATTTCACCGACTTCACCTGGAGGCAAAATATCCTCTGGATCAGAAGGGCCGTGTTCATTTGGCTTCACAATACGAATCTCATGATTAAGGCAAGCTTGGCCTGCTGATCCTGACTTACTAATTTGATCCTCTTCACCGAGAAACGTAATCGCAGGTCCCATTTCCGTCATTCCATATGCTTGGACAAACTTCGCACCGAGCTTCTTCTCGCAGGCACGAACAAGAGCCGGAGCCATCGGAGCTGCCCCGTATAAGCCGAGCGTCAAGCTTTTTAAATCATATTGCGTTACGTCTTCTTGAATCATCATATTCCACATGGTTGGTGCGGCAAACAGTTTGGTGATTTTTTCACTTTCGATGAGTTGGAGCACTTTTTGAGGATGAAATTGGTGTAAAATCGTGCTGTGTGCCCCTACGTGGACACGTGGTAAAAAGGCACAATGAAGTTCTGCACAATGAAACATTGGGGCTGTTACAAGGCCTCGGTCCTGTTTGTTTAAGTGAGTCGCATGACAGACAATGAGGCTTTGCTCGATCATGTCTCGGTGACAATGTAGGACCCCTTTTGGTCTTCCAGTCGTGCCACTTGTGTACATGATGGCATACACGTCATCTTCACTTACTTCTGCTGTAACGGGGGCTGAATCTTGCTTAGACAAAACGGTGTAGAAATCCTTTGCATAAGGGATCGACGTGTCGTCAATGCACCAAAAGCTCGTCTGATGAAATCGATCTGCAATGGGGGAAATCGTCGATGAGAGTGCTTGCTCAAATAAAACAATTTTCGGTTTTGCATCCGCAATAATGTAGGATACCTCCTCTGACATAAGTCGGAAATTAATCGGGTTAAAGATCGCCCCGATTTTCGCACAGGCGAATAAGACCGTTGCCAGTTCTTCCGTATTAAACAAGTAGGTGGACACACGGTCTCCCTTTTTAACGCCTTCGTGTGTAAAAGCCTGTGCGAGTTTGTTTACTTGATCGCTCCATTGTTTGTATGTGTAGCGAACGTTTTTACGCACATCGTAGAGTGCTTCTTTGTGTGGGTATTTGGCTACTGTGAGGTCAAACATCTTTCCAATCGTCATCGACATAAGGTCTCCCCCTTAATTTGGATTCACTTACCAACTGGCCCCTGACGGAATGCTTGTCAGGGGCCAGTTGGTAAGCATAAGCGGATGACATCTTCCCTTTCGGGCTGATGTCATCCGCTTATGTAGGTCTTTGAGGGTGAATTCCTGAGGCGGTTGTTGTGAGGTGTACGTTCTTTTGGAACGTGACATCCACAACTAAATATTTCTCTTAACTTAGGCGTTCGATGATCGTCGCGTTGGCCATTCCGTGGCCTTCGCACATTGTTTGTAGTCCGAAGCGTCCGCCCGTTCGTTCTAGCTCGTGCATCATTGTAATCATAATTCTTGCTCCGCTCGCTCCTAGTGGATGTCCTAGTGAAATAGCCCCTCCGTTTGGATTTAGTTTTGCAGGGTCAGCTCCTGTTTCTTTTAGCCATGCCATTACAACAGGAGCAAACGCTTCGTTTACTTCAAAAATATCAATCTCATCTAGTGAAAGGCCTGATTTTTCTAATGCTTTTTGAGTGGCTGGAATAGGACCTGTTAGCATGAGCGTTGGATCTGAGCCGACGACGACACGTGTATGAACGCGGAAACGTGGTTTTAATCCAAGCGATTCTGCTCTTTCTTTGGACATAAGCAATAGTGCGGCCGCGCCGTCGCTAATTTGACTTGCATTTCCAGCGTGAATGACTCCATCTTCTTTAAATACCGTTTTTAACGTCCCGAGCGCTTCTAGCGATGTTTCTTTTCTTGGACCAGAATCTTGCTTAACTGTTTCAATCGTTCCGTCCTCCAGCGTTACTTGAAGGGGTAAGATCTCACGTTCAAAGCGTCCTTCAGCCTGTGCTTTTAATGCCTTTTGATGACTTTGCAGTGAAAATTGATCGAGCTCTTCTCTTGTGAAGCCATATTTCTCAGCAATAAGCTCAGCCGATACGCCTTGATGAACCATGTGATGTTTCTCCTTAAGCTTCTCGCTAAGAGGCGCCCCTTGATAATTAGAGCCCATCGGTGTACGAGACATGCTTTCTACACCACCAGCGATGACGACATCCATATCTCCTGACAAAATAGCCTGTGCCGCAAAGTGAACGGCCTGCTGACTTGATCCGCACTGTCGGTCGATCGTCGTTCCAGGAACCTCGATTGGAAAGCCGGCAATAAGTGCTGAAACCCGAGCGATATCTCCCGCTTGCTCCCCTGACTGTGTCACACACCCAAAAATGATGTCTTCTATAAGCGCAGGATCAATCCCCGCACGTTCTACTAATCCCTTCAACACATCTGCTGCTAAATCATCTGGACGGATATCTTTGAACACTCCGTTTCGTCTACCGACTGCACTTCGTACTCCTTCAACAATAACGACTTCTCTCATCCTGCAATCCCCTTTCTATAAACCTACATTTTTGGCAATAATCGTTTTCATAATTTCATTGGTTCCTGCATAAATGCTTGCAACTGGAATGTCACGGTATCGTCTTGCAATCTCGTACTCTTCCATATATCCGTATCCGCCGTGTAGCTGCATGCATTCTGTCGCAATGTTTCGTGCTACTTCTGTTAGCTTCCACTTTGCCATTGATACTTTCGTCACAATGTCCTTTCCATTCATGTGATCAACAATAAGCTGGTCAATGAACGTTCTTCCCATCTCGACTTCTGTCGCCATTTCAGCAATTTTAAACTGCGTGTTTTGAAACTTGCTAATCGCCTTTCCAAAAGCTTCACGCTGCTTAATGTACTGAATGGTCTGATTTAGCATGGTCTCTGATGACACTTGTGCAGCTAGTGCTACAATCAACCGCTCCTGCTGCAGCTTTTCCATTAAATATTGAAATCCTTTTCCTTCTTGTCCAAGCAGGTTTTCTTTCGGTACAATACAATCTTCAAAGATTAGTTCTGCCGTATCTTGGCAGTGTAGTCCCACCTTATGTAGCTTTCGTCCTCTTGAAAAGCCTTGTGCATCTCGTTCAACAACAATAAGGCTAATTCCTTTGTGCTTGGGTACGGCATCCGGATCTGTTTTACACGCGACAATAACCAGATCACCATGGATACCATTTGTAATAAACGTTTTTTGACCATTTATCACATAATGATCGCCTTCACGCCTAGCCGTTGTTCGAATGTTGGCCAAATCTGATCCCGTTCCCGGCTCTGTCATAGCAATCGCTGTAATGATCTCCCCTGTGGCACTTTTCGGAAGCCAGCGTCTTTTTTGCTCGTCTGTTCCATAGGCGGTAATATACGGAATAACGATGTCGTTGTGAAGACTTATCCCAACAAGCCCCGAGCCTACTCGTTCTAGCTCTTCATTGATGATAACCGAAAATCCAAAATCAACGCCGCTTCCTCCGTACTTGTCGTCTACTTCTGGGCACAAGAAGCCATTGTCTCCAAGCTTTCGCCAAAACGACCTCGGAATCATCCGATCTTCTTCCCACTGCTCGTAATATGGATACGCCTCTTTGTCTAAAAATTTCCGAAGCGCACTCCTAAAAATCGTATGTTCCTTTTGAATATATAAGTGACTCAACATTATCACCCCATCTTTTTTGTAACCGTTATCATTTTTACCCTCACTTAGGCGCCATCCGGATTGCTCCGTCTAGACGAATCGTTTCACCGTTTAACATGATGTTTTCCACAATGCTTTTTACCAAATGCGCATATTCTTCTGGAAGCCCTAGACGAGAAGGAAACGGAACCGTCTTCCCAAGCGAAGTGCGTGCCTCTTCAGGAAGAGCATCAAACATCGGAGTATGAAATAAACCAGGTGCGATGCTAACAACGCGTATACCGTGAGACGCTAGTTCTCTCGCGATCGGAAGCGTCATTCCGACTACACCACCTTTTGACGCGCTGTAAGCAGCCTGCCCAATTTGTCCTTCATACGCTGCAACGGATGCGGTATTAATAATGAGACCTCTTTCGCCTTGATCTGATGGCTCATTACCAATCATTTTCTCAGCGGCTAGCCGAATGACGTTAAACGTGCCAATTAAGTTGATTGAAATGGTTCGTGAAAAGCTTTCTAACGAGTGTACACCACGCTTGCCTGCAACTTTTTCAGCAATGGCAATCCCAGCACAGTTCACAACTACATTCACCTCGCCCATCAGGTTCACTGCTTCCTGTAGCGCTTCCTGAACAGAATTCTCGCTCGTGACATCTGTTTTCACAAACCACACGCGATCTCCAAGCTCCTTACGTAACCGCTCAGCTTTTTCCTCTGCCACATCGGCAATGACTGCTTTTCCACCATTTTCGATAATCATTTTGATGGTTGCCTCACCAAGACCCGAAGCACCACCTGTTATAAATGCCCTACATTCATTTCCTTTCATGCCATCACTCCTTGTGAACGATAAAAATAGCTCTCTATTGTTCATTTTAAACTACTTCTCATCACTTTTGAAAGAAAATTAACTTAAAATTCTGATTTTTATTTTGTTGCGCGTATTTATCTTTTCAATAGAAAAGGCACTGCGCTCTCGCAGTGCCTTTAAACTTACGTTCGTTCTGTTAGCTCTACATAAAAGTCGCCAACGTTATTTGCTTCGTACAAATTCGTCACGGACGTAGAGTAATTGGTGATGGTTCCTTTAAATTGTAATGATTCCTTCGGTACTTCTACATCAAAATTTTGCTTGTAGAGTAACGTCGTAATATCATGGTACTCTTCCCCGCTTTTCACTTTAAATGAAAAGTGGACTTTGTGTAAGCTTTTATTTGTCGTGTAGTCCGTCACCGTTTCATGGTGAAAATCTGTACCCTGTATCGTTACTTCATTTAAACGAACTTCTGTTGTCATTGATGACACTCCTTTTTAAGAGAGATTAGTCAGCCATCGGGAACCAGCCTGGGGCATTTAAAATAGCTTGCCATAGCGGATCAGGAATAACTAGACGTTCTTGATCGTTTTTGCTGAGCTTCGTTACGATCTCTTGCTCTCTTCCTGTTTCTACTTTCTCTACCCAATCTGGATCAATAATTAACTCACGACCAATCGCAAGTAGCGGTACGCCGCTTTCTAACGCTTTGATCGCATCGTCTGCTGTGTAGATAGATCCAACACCCATTACAGGTACTTTGTGACCAACGCGCTCTTGGATAATTTCAAGACGAGAGCGTGTATCTTCTACACCACGTCGCGGGGCAGACCAATATTCCATTAATGATACGTGTAAGTAATCAAGTTTCTTTTCAGCTAGTGCATCAACAAGCGCAAGCGTATCTTTCATCGTAATACCAGGTGTTTCTGGCTCTTCCGGTGAGAAACGATATCCAACGATAAACGGTTCTTTTGCATGCTCTGCAACTACTTTTTCCACTTCTTCCACAACAGCTAGAGGGAACGCCATGCGATTTTCTAAGCTGCCTCCCCAACGGTCTTCACGACGGTTTGAGTGTGGAGAAAAGAATTGTTGAATAAGATAACCATTTGCTCCGTGTAGCTCAACACCATCAAACCCTGCTTCAATTGCACGTCGAGTTGTTTCACCAAAATCACGGATGATGGATTGAATTTCTTCTTCTGTAAGCGCACGTGGTGTTGGAAGATCTCCTGCGCCGCGTGGATTCTCAGCAGGTACAGCACTTGCACTTAAAATTTCGCCGTTCGGTACAAGGTTTGGCGGACATAAGCGACCACCGTGGAAAATTTGAAGCACAGCTTTTGCTCCTTGATCTTTAATCGCCGTTGCAAGACGACGAAGACTTGGGATCATGTCATCCGTATGTCCTGCAAATTCCCCAGGAAACCCTTTACCTGTGTCTGTTACATACGTACAAGCAGTAATGACCATACCCACACCTTTTGAGCGGCGGATGTAGTAGTTTACTTCTGCATCTGATACCGTTCCATCTTCATTTGATGAAAAGTTTGTCATTGGTGCGAGTGAAAGGCGGTTTTTTACCTCAACGTTACCAATTGTATATGGTTGAAATAGCGGTGCATATTTTTCGTTCATTGTTTCTCCTCCAGTGCGTTCTGTTGTATTAATGGTGATGATGTCCTTTTTGTGAGTTTGTAATAACAAACCCTTCTTGTGGCACGTAGAAATATTGAATCCAGACGCCATCTAGGAACTCTTCACGCGTATCTAAAAGCACATCAATATCTTTGTCTGTTTTAACAATTTCATCGTGCTCTGTTGGTGTATCAAGCGAAAGATCATAATGTGCGTGATCTCCGTGCATTTCTGTAACAATGACGCGGATCATTTTTCCTTCTGCTTCTTCACTTTCAAGCATTTTCTTGATCTGCTTTGCTGCATTGCGGTTAATTTTACAGTTCATGTTCGTCATCTCCTAGTATCATTTGTAAAAGAGTTTATTTTCCTTTGGCAAGCTCTGCGACAATTTCGTATGAACGTAGACGTTCCTGATGATCAAAGATTTGTGCATTGACCATCACCTCGTCCGCCTGTGTAGCTGCTAGGAAACCTTCAAGCTTCTCTTTTACTTTTTCTGGACTTCCTACGATTGAAGCGCCTAACTGACGCTGAATCGCTGCTTTTTCATAGTCACTCCATAAGTATTCCATATTTTCAACAGGAGGATTCAGCGGGCCTGAACGTCCGCGTACTAAGTTTAAGAATTGTTGTTGCATCGATGTCGCTAAGAATTTCGCCTTCTCATCTGTGTCAGCCGCAATTACGTTCGCCCCAACCATCGCATACGGTTTATCAAGTACTTCTGATGGTCGGAAACTGTCACGATAAAGCTGAAGTGCCGTTAACGTGTAGTCTGGTGAAAAATGACTTGCAAATGCAAACGGAAGACCAAGCTGCCCCGCTAACTGAGCGCTAAATCCGCTTGAGCCTAATAGCCAAATTGGTACATTAAGTCCTTCACCTGGAATGGCACGCACAGGACCTCTTTCCGTTGGATTAAAATACTCACGAAGCTCATCAAGCTGATCTGGGAAATCTTCTCCCGTACTGTGTAAGTCACGGCGAAGAGCACGTGCCGTTACTTGATCTGTTCCTGGTGCGCGCCCGAGTCCTAGATCAATGCGTCCTGGATAAAGAGATTCAAGCGTACCGAACTGCTCGGCAATAACGAGCGGTGAGTGGTTTGGTAGCATAATTCCACCGGACCCGACGCGGATTTTTGATGTTCCGCCTGCAACGTGTCCAATAACTACTGCGGTTGCAGAGCTTGCAATCCCCGCCATGTTATGATGCTCTGCTAGCCAGTAGCGGTTATAGCCCCACTTCTCTGCGTGTTGTGCAAGGTCTAACGTATTTTGTAGCGATTGACCCGCGCTTCCTCCGACAACGATCGGTGAAAGATCCAAAACGGACCATTTTGCTTCATTTAACTTTCCTTGTTTTTTTTCTGACATTAGAAATCCCCCTTCTTCTGTCTACATGTGACAGAGAGTTCTTTCGCGTTTTTATCCACATTTCATTTCTGTTTTTTTATCACCAAGTTATTATATCAACTTTTATTGATGCAACAAAATTTAATGCTTATTAAGCTCATTGACGATCAATTCATACGAACGAAGGCGTGCTTCATACGTCGGTGTAATTGTCACGATCATCATTTCATCCGCTTGATAAGTTTGTTGAAGACTCTTTAGCGTACGTACGACCTCTTTTGGATTTCCTACAATACTTTTTTGTTTCATATCTTTAATGGACTCCTGTTCTTTGTCCGAAAAAGAATAGTTTCGGGCTTCTTCCATAGACGGAATACCACTTGTAGATTTCCCTGTTTCCTGCTGAAGCTGCCATAAGTAACCACTCATCGCTAGTTGCTCCGCTTCCTCTGTTGTTTCGGCACAGATCACGGATACGGTGACGATTATTTGCGGGCTTTTCAACGTCCGCTTCGGCTCAAACTCTCTCTTGTACTGCTGTGTAATTTCTTTTCCATCTTTCTGGCTCATAAAATGTCCAAACGTGTAGGGTAGCCCATTCTCTGCGGCCATTTTTGCGCTTTTTCCACTTGTTCCAAGTATCCATGGCTGCGGTAGCACGCTCGGCACAGGAGAAGGAGCAATTTTTGAAAACATATGATCCTTCGGAAAATCGTGATCGAAAAATTGAAGAAGCTCTTTCACCTTATCAGGAAGCATTCGAACTTGCTCCAAATAGTTGTCTGATAGCGCCATCGTGGCCTCGGCCGATCCTCCAGGTGCTCGTCCGATTCCTACATCAATTCGATTTGGAAACAGCGTTGCAAGCATGTTATAGGTTTCTGCTACTTTATACGGTTTGTAGTGCGGCAGCAGGACCGCCCCAGCACCGATACGAATGGTAGATGTCTGAGCACCGATATAGCTAAGCATGACATCAGGGTTTGAGCAAGCAAGACCCTTTAAATCGTGATGCTCAGCAATCCAGTAACGCTCATATCCCCACCGTTCGCCTGCCTGCGCAAGACGTAACGACTGTTGTAGCGCCTCTGTTTGCGTGCCGTTTGCTAGCACGGGGGACTGATCTAATATACTAACTTTCATACGGACCCTTCTTTCCCTTTATCTCCTGTCTTTATCATATATCACGCATCATCAGAGTAAAAACAATCTGTTTGATTCCATGCTTTTAAAATTCGGTCTTCTCGGATACCCTAATAAAAAATTTGTTTTTCAAAGGTGATTACGCCATGAACTTTCCAATAATCCATACGAACTTTTGGGATGCCGTTATTGGAATCCCCCTTGTATTAGTGTTCACGCAGCTCATTAAGTTATTTTTCCCGATTCCAAAACCCATCATTCCAACAATTGCGTTAATTCTAGGACTGCTTTTTTCTATTTTATTTGCTCATCCACATAGCCTCATTTCAGGCATCTTTATGGGCTATTTTTATGGTTACGCGGCAATCGGAAGTTATGCTGGCTTAAAGACGTCCATTACCGCTTTTCGTCGGGATAAAAAACATTACTATTAGCGAAGTAAGATGTATGAATTTCTCGCTTTTAACCAACAATAGGTAACAGATTAGGAGGTTGTACACATGAAACATATGACGGCTGTTTTAGTTAAATTTGTTGCTGCACTGATTGCATTTGCAGTTGGGTTGGATCTTTTCTTTAGCGCAACGATTGTCGATATCGTAACGTTCGCCTTTATTGTTACGTTCTTTTCTTATATGCTTGTTGAACGTGTTATTCTTCCGAAGCTTGGGAGCATGGCTGCGACCATTGTCGACTTCACGTTTACTTATATGAGCGTGTGGATCTTCGGAAGTATCTTATTGAATAACTACATGCAAGTAGCATGGGGAAGCATTATCTCAGCAGTAATCGTTACCTCTGTTGAAGTATTCGTTCACCGTTATTTATCAGATACCACATTAGATGAGCATATTGAAACGAGTGCTCCGTCTGTATTTAGCCCAAACTTGGCTTATGGAACAGAATTCGCTGAGGATCATGATATGGATAAACGAGCACTGTTGAACAAAGAACGTGTGGAAGAAAAGAATGAAGAAAAAGAAAAATGAGCTGATCGGCATTGATCAGCTCATTTTTCTTATTTAAAGTATTTCACACGGTCTTCTAAAGCTGAAAATTGCTTTTCTCCTGCAGGTGCGACCGGCTTTCCAAAAGGCATTTGCGCAATGAGCTTCCATTCAAATGGAATCCCCCACTCTGCTTTTACTTCATCATCAATGATTGGATTATAGTGCTGAAGCGTTGCGCCAAATCCTTCTACTTCGAGTGCTGTCCATACAACATACTGAAGCATACCAGAGGACTGCTGTGACCAAATAGGGAAATTCTCTTGATACGCTGGGAATTGCTCCTGTAGGCCTTCCACTACTCGCTGATCTTCAAAAAATAGGACCGTTCCATAACCGTTACCAAACGCCGTCATTTTTTCCTGTGTCGGAGCAAAGTTATCAGCTGGTACGATCGTACGGAGCGTTTCCGTTGTGAGATCCCACAGCTTATCATGATGTTGGCCTAACAGAACCACTACACGAGCGCTTTGAGAATTAAAAGCAGACGGCGTATGTTTTACCGCAAAATCAACGACTTCTTGAATACGCTCATCCGACACTACTCTTTCTTTGCTAATGCCATAAATGGAGCGACGCTGCTGAACGACTTCATAAAAATCCTTTTTTCCTTCTGTTGTTTTTGGTTGTTCTTCTCCGAATAATTTAGTGAAAAAACCCATTTAAATAACCACCTTTTTATTATTTTTTCTAAGCTTCGCTGTTCTATTCGATTAATGATGAACGACTAAGTGAATGTGCGTGCCAGAAGGATCTGATGTAATGAACGTATCTCCTTCTACTGTCACAGATCCTCCTACTGCTTCCATTCCTTTTAGAGCTGCGCTTCTTGCTTCTTCTGTTGGAAAAACGAGCTGAAACCATTTCACGCCAACACTGTTTTCCGAAGGAGCGGGTGCCCCGATGCCATTCCATACGTTGAGCCCAATATGATGGTGGTATCCTCCCGTTGAAATGAACAGTGCTTGACTTCCATATTCAGCAACGACGTCAAACCCTAAACCATCACAATAAAAGGTTTGAGCTTCCTGTAAGTTCGCTACGTGTAAATGGATGTGGCCCATCACCGTTCCCTTTGGAAGTCCGTTCCATGCCGTTCCTTCTGTTTCAGTAAGCAACCCTTCCGCATCAAGTGGAGCAGTCGCCATTTCAACTTGATCACCTTGCCACTTCCAATCATGATCATCTCGATCACGATAAATTTCAATGCCATTTCCATCTGGATCAGCTAGGTAAATCGCTTCACTTACAAGATGATCAGAAGCTCCTTGCAACGGATAGCCGCTTTTTAATAGGTGCACCAAAGCACGGGCTAGGTCAGAGCGAGTTGGCAATAAAATCGCAAAATGATAAAGCCCTGCTCGACGCGGCTCTTTTGCTGCAACTCCAGCAGGCTGTTCGATGGTTAGAAGCGCTGTTTGACCGTCTGCTGTGAGCGTAATTTGCTTCGCTTGTTCCTCTAATACACGAAAGCCGATGATGTCTTGATAAAACGTGAGTGAACGCTGTAAATCTTGGACAAGTAAATGTGTGTGGCCGACATACGTATGAGGTGGACGCTGAAATTTCATTCTAAATAAGTCTCCCTTTTTGATTCGTTTTTATTTTGTGTTCACCAACTTACTTTATGTAAGTAAGTATATATAAGTAATTGATATATTTCAACAAAAAAATATTTTTATTTAAAGATATTTTATTGAAACGTTTTATTTTGGCTTATTTTAGGGAAAAAGAATGATAAAATTTTAATGAGGTGATCCGATGGACAATGTACAAACGCTATTTTTTAAAGATGATGGCACCATTCCAAATAACCCTCTCTTGCCTGTTCTTATTTACCACGACATGCTTGGAAAAAAGTCTGTAGAGGTAGAAAGCATTTTTAATCAATGCTCTTGGCTCAATAGCTGGACAAACGGTATTTTCAACTACCATCATTATCACAGTAACGCCCACGAAGTATTAGGAGTTATCAAAGGACATGCGACGGTTCAGTTAGGTGGAGAATCAGGAAAAACGCTTGCCATTAAATCCGGTGACGTGATCGTTTTGCCCGCTGGTACGGGACACAAGCTAATAGAATCAAGCGATGAATTTAAGGTAGCAGGAGCATATCCGAATGGTATGAGCTACGATGTAAAAACGGACCAATCAGAAGGCTCAGATAAGATTTTTAGACGAATTAAGCAGGTCCCACTACCCAAAACGGACCCAATTTTCGGAAAGGAAGGTCCACTCCTTCATCACTGGAATCCGACTCGCGGAGAAAATGGCTTCTCTTTATAGGGTGAAGCAAAATAAATGGCACAAAGCATTTGCTGTGCTATGCTTTTAGAAAACGGTAGTAAGGAGTCTCAGTATGTATGATGCACATATTCATTTAGATCAATATCCTGATGTTGATCGCTCCATTGCACAGTGGCAGGAAGCGGGCGTAAAAGGGGTCGTTGCAGTTTCGACGAACTTGCGTTCAAGCTATGATACGCTTTTACTAAAACAAAAATACCCTGATTTTATTACAGCAGCCATCGGCTTTCATCCTGAGGAGGCTCTTCCTTCTGTACAGGATGTGACGGAATGGAAAAGTCTTCTCCTAAAAGAACGATCCCTTATTTCTGCAATCGGTGAAGTTGGACTCCCTTATTACTCAGCGTTTTCCAATGACCTCCCTTCCTATCTTCCTTTTTTAGAAGACATGATGATGCTAGCAAATGAGTATGAACTCCCTATCATCCTTCATGCCGTCCATTCAGGAGCACCCATTGCTTTTGATCTTTTACGAAAGCACGGCGTAAAAAACGCTCATTTTCATTGGTTAAAAGCAAGATCTGCAGTCGTAAAGCAAATCGTGGAAGCCGGTTATTATGTTTCAGTCACACCCGAAGTTTGTTATCGCGAGCGTGATCAGCTTCTCGCTAAACGCGTTCCTCTTTCACAACTTCTAGCGGAAACAGATGGACCATGGCCTTTTGACGGCCCTTTCAAAAATCGACCTACTTCGCCAATATTATTGAAAGAAAGTATTTTAACTCTTTCGCGTTTGCTCGAAAAACCTGTTCACGAAGTTGAGGCACATTTAGCAAGCAATGTCCGCGAACTTTTTTTCTGCAAATAAAATCGATAAAGAATAGAAGAGTTTCCATTAGGAAATACATATACTAATAGAAACAGCAGAAATAAAGTGGCAGAAAATCTTGCAAAGCATTAGATTTTATTGAATTTTCAGTATATAATAAAGCTATAGAGAAATAACGTGATGGAAAAAGAAAGGAGGCTATTCAAATGGTCTTAAAATGGACTCGCAGACAACCGTCTGACCTAACCGTAGATGAGCGGCACATAAAACGATTGGAACGAGAGCGTGAACGTGAGCAAGTTTTAGCTGATTATTTGGAAGAACAGCTCAGTCCAAAAGATGAAGAGTAAAGAAATCAGGCTGTCATTTTGATGGTCTGTTTTTTTCTTCCGGAAAACAAAGGTGTTTTCTGAGCGGAATTGAATTATAATTGATGTGAGAACATTATATTTCATGGTAGGGAGAATAAACGAATGTCAAATGCAGATCAACCGAAAAAAGTCAGCCTACAAGAGCTGATGAAACAAAAACTTGCAGATAAACAGCAAACGAAAAATGCTGGTCAAGGACATAAAATGGCAGCGAAATCGGCTCAGCCTCTTCAAAGTCAGCAAACGAAAAAGCGCAACAATCAACGAAAGCGTACGGGTGTATAAATGAACGGACAGCAGAGAGCAAACATCAAGCCCGGAATTCAAGTCAATATTGTACTAAAACAAGATCAGCGTACGGGCAAGCTTACGAATGGCGTCGTTAAGGATATTTTAACGAACTCAAGCTTTCATCCGCACGGAATTAAAGTTCGCCTTCAGGACGGACAAGTTGGTCGAGTGCAAGAAATTATTCAATAAAAAAAGTGAGGAGCTCCTCACTTTTTTTATTTAGGCTAGTATTCCTAGCAATTCTTCTAAATGGGTAATTTCATATGTAGGAATAACTTCGTTACGCTCCTTTTGGTGACGGTTAATCCAAACTGATCGAATTCCCGCCCGATTTGCACCTAAAATATCCGTCATCAAATTATCACCGACCATCAACGCTTCTTCCTTCTCAATGCCTAACTTCTCTAGCGCATGTTCAAAAATAGCTGGATCTGGTTTCCCTCTCCCAAAGTCTCCTGAAATGATGACGTGATCAAAGTAAGGTCTAATTTCAGGCGTAATCGTAAGCTTCGTATTTTGCAAATGTGGAGAGCCATTTGTTAAAAGTAACAGCTGGTAATTCCCTTTTAGCTGACTTAACACCTCGAACGTTTCCTCATATACAAACGGATGCTTACGGCGCTCTAATGGAAAGCGCTCCGCTAGTTCCTCCCCAAATGTAGGATCATCAATGCCTATCGCTTGGAGACCCCTCGTCCACGCTTCCTTTCGATAAGACGGTACGAGCTCTTTCATTTTTTGAAATGATTCGTGATCATCCGAAAATTCTCCCCATAGTCCTTCGAATGGGTTGATCCCAATTAGCTGTGTAAACGAGTACGTCTCATAAGACGAGTAAAGATCACGCGCTTCTTTTCGAACGGCGTCTTCTAGCACACTCGGATCTACTCCGTACCTTTCCTCTGCAACCTTACACGTTTCTTCAAATGCAATCTGCACACTTTTCTGATCCCAAAGGAGCGTATCATCTAAGTCGAATATAACTGCTTTAATCATCTGTCTCTCCCCCGCTCATAATTTTTTTACTATTCAAATAATAGACTACTTTTAGATGACAGACAAGATGAAGTTACATGACTTTCCGAGTTAAGTTTTCAGGACTGTCTATATAAAACCAATAAAAATGCAAATAAAAAGACGCCTGTACGTGACAGACGTCTTTGATGCGTTCGAGGCGGAGACCGTGTGACCACATTCACACGTTTATCCCGAAGGAATATCGTCCGTCTTACACGAATTAGCTCATCGCTTGATTAATATAACACCTTTTCATTTGAAAGACAAGCTAATTTCGTATTTTTTTCCTCATATGCCGAACATTCTCCTTATGAACATCTATACAAGCCCTCGGTTCAGTGTTAGGATTAACAATCATAACTACTACAAACAGAGGAGAAATGTCATCGATGGAATATAAAATGATTGTACTAGATCTTGATGATACATTATTACGTGATGATCAAACCGTTTCCCCCCGCACAAAGGAAGCGTTAATGAAAGCACAAGAAGCAGGTGTGAAGGTTGTTTTAGCTTCTGGCCGCCCGACTTATGGAATGGAATGGGTCGCAGAAGAGCTACAGCTTGAGAAGTATGGAAGCTTTATTCTTTCGTTTAACGGAGCAAAAATTATTAACTGCCGTACGAAAGAAGAGCTATTTAGCAGCACTCTATCTCCTAAAACCGTGAAACACCTATACGAATTAAGTCAGCGTGAAAACGTTGGTATTCATACGTATGTTGGAAATGAAATTTTTACAGAAGTTGAAAATCCTTATAGTGATATTGAAAGCGACTTAACAGGATTACCTGTCAAAATTGTGGACGATTTTGCAAAGGCTGTAACAGAACCCGTGGTAAAAGTTCTAATGCTTGAAGAAGCCGAAAAGCTCGCAAAAGTAGAAGAAACGCTCCAAAAAGAACTAGAAGGCAAACTTAGCGTCATGCGCTCTAAACCGTTTTTCCTTGAATTTACGGAAGCAGGCGTCACAAAAGGTACAAGCCTTCACCAGCTCATTACGGAACTTGGCATTAAGCAAGAAGAAGTAATCGCAATGGGCGATAGCTATAATGACCTTGCGATGATTGAATTCGCTGGTCTTGGTGTCGCAATGGGCAACGCGCCTGATGATATTAAAGAAAAAGCAAACTATGTAACAGATACAAATATGAATGACGGCGTAGCCAAAGTAGTCGAAGACTTTATTTTAAAAGTGGCTTCTCATTCATAAGTAAAAAGGTCGATGAATGACTCATCGACCTTTTTTTATTGTCCGTAAAACGCAGCTGTATAAATGGCTTGAATATCCTTTTGTTCAAGTGGCATAGGACTACGAGCTAATAGTCTCGTCTGCTTTGTCGCATCATTTGTCAACGGCTCAATCGCTGATTCTGGGATTTGAAACTCACGAAGCGTAGTCGGTATTCCAATATCGTGAACAAGCTGCTTTAGAAGCTCCACACATTGAATAGACGCTTCTTCTTCAGATTGAACGACTGCTCCTGGCTCTAGCGCTTGAAGCACGTCTGCCAATCGTTTCGTCGCCCGACTTCGAATATAGTCCATTACATATGGAAGTAGAACAGCATTCGATTCTCCGTGTGCGAGATGGAATTGTCCACCTAACGGATATGCGAGCGCATGAACGCCGCCAACGCCTGCATTAAAAAAAGCAAGACCAGCAAGATAGCTTCCGTAGCTCATATCACTTCTTGCTTCACGGTTGCTACCATCCGCTACAGCCGTTCGGATAGAACGGTTAATGAGCTTAATCGCGTGTAGTGCTAGTCCGTCTGTAACCGGATTTCCTTGTGTGGATAAATATGCTTCGATGGCATGTGTGAGGGCGTCCACTCCCGTTGCTGCTGTGACGCGTGCCGGTACGGATAGCGTCAGCTCAGGATCGACAATCGCAATGTCTGCTAAAAGATGCGAGTGCGTTACTACATCCTTTGTCGACTCAAGTGATAGCACAGATATATTGGTCACTTCAGATCCTGTTCCTGACGTTGTAGGGATTAAAATTTTTGGAACCCCTTTTTGCGTCATTTCTCTCGTTCCTGTGAGATTGAGGTAGTCTTTTACTTTTCCCTCATGAACAGACAACACAGCGGTGAGCTTTGCTAAATCGAGCGCGCTACCTCCACCAATTCCAACAACAAGATCAACCTGTTTCGAGCGCGTAAACGAAACAAGCTTTTCCCCTACTTCTAGCGGTGGCTCAGGGGAAATGTCTGTATACACCTCAACATGATAGTTCGCTTGTAACAGCGGTTCGATCACTTTATGTACGAGTCCAATCTCTTCTAAAACGGGATCAGTCACCACTAGTATGGACGCTGGTGCCATCTCTTGCACAATCGAAAGCAACTTTTGACTTGATCCCCACCCTGTATGATTAACAGGCGTAAATGCTAACGTAGCTGTATTCATACGCATTCCTCCTCCTTATCTTCCTATACACTTCGAAGCGTGACGACGTGATTCCTCTATTTTGCAGCCTAGCAACGAATTTTGTGCGCATTTTGCTACAGGCGCAATTGTATTACTGCTATCTAATTTCCCTTATTCACAAATAGCTACACTTTTGTAGACCGTTTTTCTATTTTTATCGATCGTTTTTAAGGTTCGATCCCTCATTTTTATAATTCAATCAATCGCTTTCTCCCGTTTATCGGCTATTTTCCACCTCCGCTCGCACAACGCTCATTCTTACCGCTATAAACATACCTTCCTTTTGGCAAAGCGTTTCCGTACATGCTACAATAGGACAATCCTATTTTTAGAAGAGGGATGATGGTTATGGCATTTGGAATTAAGCGTGCGGAGTTAGTGGCGTGGAAGAAAAAAGTACGCAGCGGAGAGATTGCTTTTCTTACCCATTACTGGATTGATGATCGGTTTCCAGGAGCGCATACGGTGACAAAGGTTGGCTGTGCTGATCTTAATAAGTTAATTGAGTGGGGCAAAAAGTACGATATTCCTGCAAAATATATTCATCATCAGGAGGGATATCCGCATTTTGATCTTCTTGGTGATCGACAGGTGGATATCTTATCGAAGGAAAATATGCTCCACCAGTTAGAGCGATTTCAACATTAACAAAAAGAGCCGGTTGCATTGCAAACCGACTCTTTTTTACTGTGCAACGCCTTTAGTGGCTGAAACAGCTACGGGCTTATTGGACAAATAGCTGTGTAGTACCATCCCTACAATGACAAGCATCATGCCGAGCCAAGAAAAAAGAGACGGGAGTGGAGCTGAGAGAACGAATACTTCTCCAATGAGGGCAAAAAGGACTTCAATGGACTGCGTAGCTTCAACAGCTGCAAGCTTCTGCATGTTTCCTCTCACCATATCAGTCGCGCGGAAAAATAGAACCGTTGCAATGACCCCAGAGGATACCGCTACTAGTAAAGCTTGAACGCTTTGCTGACCTGTTGGTGGACCTTCGACTATAAAACCATATAGAGAAAGTAGTAGCCAAAGCGGAAGGCTCGCAAGCGTCATTCCAAGCACGCGCTGATACGGGTCCAGACGCCCCTCGCAAACCTCCATCATTTTTCGATTTCCAAGTGGATAGGCAAAAGATGCTACCAAAACAGGAATCACACCAAGTAAAAGAGCGACACCTGACAACTCTTTTGCTTGCTCCATTTGCATAATGGCGATCCCTAGCAAAATAATGAGCGACATACTAAGCCCTCGAAAGGAAATTCCTCCCCGTATTTTTACTACTCCGTCGTCCAAAGAACGAAGCTCATAAAAGAGCGGTGCAAGCAGTGCCCCTGAAATGATGGTTACTTGCCATGTACCAGCAATAAGCCAACCGGGCGAATAAGCAGCGGCATAGCAAAGCGGTCCATAAAACAATCCGAATCCGACAAAGCTCCATATGATCCAGGAAAGAAGGTTTCTTTTCATCTCAATCAACAGGGCTCCAAAATTCCGTCTAGCGAGCACAATGACGAGTAGAAAAGGAATCATAAAGATGTAACGTAAGGACGCACTCCAGATCCAACTGCCTCCTGATAGTTCCATTGATCGATTTAATACAAAGGTAAATGCAAAAAAGAAAGCTGCGCCAACTCCAATGAAGATTGGTTTCATTGCCGTTTTCATCTCCCTTCTGTCATAAACTTGCCCAAGCTAAGCCAGTTGTTTTCGATTAGCTGAACCACTTTTTCATACTCCTCATTTTGGCACGCGCTTATGATCATCTCATGTTGATGTACGGACTGTTTCCCACCTTCTGCTGAAAACTGTGATACTTCTAGTCGCTGTACCTTTGGAATGACTGCTTGAAGTGCACGACTAATTTCTGGATTTCCTGCCGCTTCTAAAAACACACCGTGAAATTGCTCATCTACTTCAATTGCACGCATGGCATCTTTCTCTTGAATGGCTTGTTTGAGCTCCTCATTTTTTCTTTGAAGTTTTTCCACATCACTCGCCTGTAATTTCGAGCATGAGAGCCTAGCTGCAAGTGCATGTAGCGCTGCCACAACGGTAAAAGCGTGCTCTGCCTCCTTCGTATTTAATGGTGTAACACGGGTATAGGACCCTGGGAAGGATTCGACAAGCCGTTCGTCTTCTAAGCGCTTTAACGCTTCCCTCACAGGTGTTCGACTCACCGCAAACTGCTCTGCTAGTTCTTGATCGTAAAGTCTTTGTTCTGGAGCGAGTTCAAGAGTAATAATTGCTTTTTTTAATGTTTCGTACACTTCATCTCGAAGTGATCGCCGTTGAATCGGTTTCATATGATTGTTTTTCATAAAACCAATATATCGCATATCCCATTTTATAACAATAAAAAAGAGAAGGGTTTCTCCTTCTCCGTGTTACGTTTATAGCGCCCAGTGCTCAATTGCCTTTGCTACTCCGTCTTCTACGTTTGTTGCGGTTACCCAATTTGCTTCTTCTTTAACAAGATCTTGGGCATTTCCCATCGCAACGCCCACGCCGGCAGCTTTGATCATGGCAAGGTCATTTAAGCTGTCGCCCATCGCCATCACATTATCAAGCGTAATGCCTAGCTTTTCGCTAATTGTTTCAAGTGCCTTCGCTTTATTAATTCCGACTGCGTTGACTTCAATATTTGTTGGACTAGAATTACTCACTTCTAGCTCAGGGTTTTGTGTGAGTTCATCTAAAATGACTTTTCGAATCTCATCGTCCTGTACGTCAAAACCATATTTTAACCATTCATGATCCGTAATGTTCTCCGGAAATTCTCCGCGCCATACTTTGTCCGTTGTTACGGCCCAAAAATGCGTATTGTGCGTGTTGGTTAAGCTATGCATCGTTTCAATATGATTGCTAGACAGTGTGTTTCGTTCAATTAACTGATCGTTGCTGTCCCAAATCTCACTACCGTTAACCGTAATTATGTAAGAGGTAAGTTTCAATGATTTCGCGAAATGTCGACACGTTGTAATAGATCTCCCGGTACTAAGAACCACATAAATCCCTTTTTCCTGTGCTTTTGCAATCGCTGTTCGGTTTCCTTCTGAAATCTCACCTTCGTTATTTAAAAGCGTTCCATCCATATCCAATGCGATCAGTTTAATGTCTTTTTTTGTTTTTTCCATCATTTTGCACTCCCTTTTCTCCAAACTCTTAAAACGTATACATGTTTTCATTAACCCTAGTCATTGCTTAAGCTACGCTAGACAAAGCATCTTTATATCTTTACCCTAACACATCCTTTTCATAATCGTGAAAATAAAGCTCAAAAAAGACCTTCAACATTTACGTTGAAGGCCCTCTCTAACATTATTTGGACGCTCTTGTAATGGAAACAGTTTTCTTCGTTACGTGGCCTGCAAGGTCTTCTACTTCTAATAAGAACGTATTTTTCCCTGGAATTAACGGAACGTTGATTGTTTCTGTATGTGCAAATGGGCGCATTGCATACGGCTCTTTAAACTCATGAGCGTATGTTTCATTTCCATTTACACGGAAACGAATTTCATCATAGTTATCTGATAGTTTAACAGATAGCTTCGCACTTTTTACGTTTTTCCCAACAGATGTTGGAACTTTCCCCTGAAGCTCTAATTTAGGTGCAGTAGCATCTACGACAATGGAACGTTCAAATTTTGATACGTTTCCAGATAAGTCCTCTGCCGCTACTTTTACAACTTGTACACCGTCTTTAAAGGTCATCGCATGGCTAAAATCAAATTGTTTTTTCTCATCGTTCCATTTTAGCTCTACTTGCTGACCGTTTAGCGTAAACGATTGGATTTTTGACTCATCTTGAATGTAACCGCTGAAAACAGCTTGAGACTTGTCTACCACATCAAGCGCACCTGGTGCTGTGATAAAGACAGATGGTTTTCCTGTATCCTTAACAAGACTTACCTCTCTTGAGACTGCGTTTCCTGCATAGTCAAGAGCAGCCACTTCTACTGTTTGTCCCGCTTCTGGTTTTGTTTCAAATACATACGACGTTGCATCACCAGAAAGAGGAGCTTTTAATACAGATTTTCCGTCTACTAAAATATCAATAGCGTTTACACCAACACCCGCATCTGCCGCTTTAAATGATAGCTTACCACTGTCGTATGACGCACTTAATGTTGGCACCTTCGTATCAATCTTCACTGGGAACTTGAATACTTGAGGTGCTTTGTTTGCGTAATCTAAGTACGCTTTTACTTGATAGACATATTCGCCGTCTTTTGCAACTACGTTATTTAATTTTCCATCCCACATCGCTTGCTTAAAGACATATGCTGGGTCTCCTGAACCACCGTCGTAGTAGTTTTTCGGAATATCTGTTTCCGTACGTAGCGTACGAAGTACTTTGCCGCTCTTATCTGTAATAGAGAATTCAAGCTTCTTCGCATTACGTAAAAGTGTTAACTGAGGAATGACCTCATCTTGTGATTCATCGCCGTTTGGTGAGAAGGCAATTTTATCTTTCAGATACTCATTCTCTTTTGCTAAGCTCGCACCAAGAACGTTCTCATCTTTATCAATAAGTGCCTCCATGCCGTAGAAATAGTTATCATCATAAATACTAGCATCTAAGATCGGAGCCTTATTCCAGTCACCTTTAAAGCCTACAAATGGAACCGTAAGTGTTGGGTCACCATCTGTACCTGCTGTGCTAACAAAACGGACAAATCCATCTACGAAATAGCCGTTCGGGAATACTTGATCAGCCGGCAATGATTTTGTTAAATCTGCTGGATCGGCAACTTTCGCACCTGTTAAGTCAACTGTGACGTTAACGGTTTGCGACTGACCCGCTTTTAACTTCACTTTTGATGTTGCAGCATTGTTCACTTTTACGGTAGCACCTTGAAGTGGCTGTGCTTCCATTTCATTATGATTAATGCCATCTTTTCCTTTTAGTACTAGGTCTGTTTGCAGACTAGAAGCAACATCATATTCAACGTCACGTTTGCTAATGTTTTTCGCTACAAGCGTAAATGATACTTTATCCTTTGTAATTTCTTTCAATGCTACTTTTCCGACTCCGCTTGTTTTCTCTGTTACTACAACTGGAGTAGAAACAGCTGCATGAAGCTGCATTAATCCTGCTCCTTCACGACGTGGTGAGTAGAAGTTTGTCCATTTTTGAGCAACGTTTGTTGCGCTTTTATCCACAACAGGTGCAGATGTGTTCATTAATAAGTTTTTCGCAAGCAATACGCGATCTGCATTATGCTTCGGCTTAAATTCCTTGTCTACGCGTTCAAGTACGAGCGCTGCTCCACCCGCAACGTGTGGTGCTGCCATTGACGTACCGCTCATGACACCGTATTTGTTATCATTAAATGTTGAATAAATCTTTCCACCCGGTGCCGTAATTTCTGGTTTGAAGTCAAGGTTTGGCGTAACGCCCCAAGACGTAAAATCAGACATTTGGCTTGCCGTATTATTAGGAATTGTAATCATAGAACCATTAAACGATACTTTTACTGTTTTCCCTTTTTCAAATAATGCTTTTAATGCGTTTCCATCTTTGATGCTAACGCTCGCCATTGGAAGCTTAGGGTTATCAAGCGCCATATTTACGTAGTCTCCGTGTGCCACTGTACCACGCACGATAACTCCTGCTGCACCAGCTGCTTCCGCCTGTTTTTGAATATTTGAGTAGAAGTAGCTGCCATCACGAGTAACGAACACGATTTTCCCTTTTACGTCTTTTCCTTCGTATTTGTCAGGCTGTCCATCACCAACGTATACCACTTCTTTTTCTTCTTGATGGAACACATCAAGTGGATTTGGTGCGGATTGCTTCTGCCAGCCAATTTTAAACGGCTCTTCGCCCTCTGCATTCACTGTTAAGCTATCAAGCTGAATATGCGAGTTTTCTAGAGACGCTACTTGTAGAGATGAAGGCGTTAAACCTGGTGCTCCTACAACTCCAGTGTCTGGGTTCGCTGCGTAAGGAGTTTGATAGCCGTGACCGAAGTAAGCAGAATTCCCCGCAGAAATAGACATAAATACACCGTTATTCACGGCATTTGTAATGGCTTGTTGCTCTGGATCATCTTCTGCTACGAATGAAGCCGTTGAACCTAAGCTCATATTTAATACGTCTGCGCCAAGCTTGATTGCATCGTCAATTGCTTTGACGTAAATATCTCCGTATGTTGACGGGTTTCCTGGATCATTACTGAACACCTTAAGCGCTAAAAGCTGTGCTTCAGGTGCCACACCTTTAATGCCTCCAGCTTTCTCATCGCCGTTTGCACCAACTGTTCCAGATACGTGCATGCCATGCATCGTTGCGTCAGGACCTTCGTCAAGAATGTTATCGTTGTTGTCAGCATAGTTATAACCGTAAGGAACTTTGTCCGTATAGAACTTCCCTTTAAGCTGATCTTTTTTGATATCTGCATCAATTACGCTTTTCGTCAGCTTTTCCCCTTTTGTCGTCGTCAACGTCATGTCGTGGTGAGACGGATCGATTCCCGTATCAATGACACCGACAACCATTCCCTCACCTTTATATCCATAATCTCCCCACGTTTGCTGTGCTTGTACAAGTTCTTTACTCGTAATCATGTCCGGTTTTTCTGTTGGACGCTTGTACTCATTTACAACGTGAACTTTTGCAACGCCTGCAAGTCCCTCAATCTTTTTAATGTCGCCGAATTTCACATTTCCACTGAAACCATTAAAAATCGTGTCAAAGCTACCAAGGTATTGAACGTTTACGCCGTTCTTTTTAATGTTGGCTTTAATGCTTTTTTGTTGTGCGGACACTTTTTGCTGAAGGCTTTTTTGCGTCGTTTTACTTAAATCAGAATACTTTTTCCCTTCTGCTTTTGCATATGTAATGGCTGGTGCTGATGACAGCTCCACAATTACGCGCACTTTATCGTTTTGGCCGTAAGCCTTTCCTTTTACAATTGTTTTCCCATTCGCATCTAATTTTAGAGAATGTGCCTTTGCTTGATGATCAGCCGCCGGTGCCGCATGAGCCGCCGTAGACATTGCGACAACAGACGCAACGGAAAGTGCAGTAATAGCTGTTTTCTTTTTATTCACCTAGAATTTCCCCCTTAAATGTATCTAGAAAATATTACTATAACACTATAAATTTAGTGTTTTTACAATATTTTAGCAGAAGTAGGTTCTTTTCGGAATAGTTATTTTTGAACCTCTTTTGAATATTTCGAATTTTTAATCAAAAATCCTTTATTTTTTAACGTTTTAATAAATTAAATTTTTTTAAGATCTCTTGCTTTTCATCTAGGAGTTTTATCATCTTTCTGTCATTTTTGTAATATTTTTGTAAACTATACAAGCCCTTCTCTCATAGACTAGACGGATTATGTTTTACGATATTAGGGGGGAGCTTTTTTTGTTTAAAAAATGGTTTATTTGTTTTATTGTCACCTTTGTTTTTTTGTGTGGATTCAGCTCCGTGTCAAATGCGGCCTCAGGAAATCAGCTTATTATTATTAACAAAGCTAAAAACCAGCTGGCATTTTATGAAAATAATAAGCTCGTAAAAATGTTTAGCGTCGCAACAGGAAGAAAAGCCTCTTATACACCAGAGGGGCGTTTTAAGGTTGTAAATAAAATTGTGAACAGACCTTACTATAAGGGAAATATTCGCGGCGGAGACTCTCGCAATCCGCTCGGCAATCGCTGGTTGGGGATCAATGCGCGTGGAACTTGGGGAACGACCTATGCCATTCATGGAAACAATAATACAAGTTCAATCGGAAAGTACGTAAGCAGCGGCTGCATTCGCATGTACAATCAGGAAGTACAGTGGTTATATAGCAAAGTTAAAGTGAATACGCCTGTTATTATTACCACTTCTAACAAAAGTTTTGGTGGCATTGCCGCTTCTAATGGTATTAAAGTTGCTGGTGAAGAAACGGCACCTGTCGCCGTCATAACGATTGGGTCAACGCTGAAAAAAGGAAGCCGCGGCACTGAGGTGAAAAAGCTTCAGCAGTTACTCACTTCACAAGGTTACTCAACCAACGGTATTGATGGTATATTCGGAAGCGGAACAGACCGCGCTGTACGGCTGTTCCAAAAGACCCACCACCTTTCTGTCGATGGAATTGTAGGAGCCAATACGTACAAGGCCTTACAACAGCGCTAAAAAAAGCATGGACACGAGTCCACGCTTTTTTTTTATAGCTTCACTGATCCTTGCCTTCTAACATAGGGCGGTCTTGGTGCTCGTCTTTCTTGTAATGGTAGAGTTTCATGCTCATTGGCATTCGCTCGTTTTTTTATAATGGATGTAATTTTTTTTCGTGCTGAAGGTTGGAGAAAATAGATGGCGCTGACTGCGATTCCTCCAAGTCCGATAAGAGCTCCCGTCTTCCACTTGCTTTTCGTAAGTGATAGCTTTTCCAACGCATTTAGCCTCCTAAGTTTCCATAATTAACAATTATCTACTATTTACACCGTTTGGACAAGTCTAAACCCCAACCGCATAAATTTTGTTTGTTCCCCTCGTTTGTGAATAAATTATAAAAAGTGGGCGGAAATTGTTTTCTATTTTTTTATATTTGATATAATTATTTCCATTAAATAATTATTTGTACCTATTTCTTTGGTACTAAAAATAAAGGAGGACATTTGCTTGAACCTTTTTTCATCTTTTCAAAAGCGAATGTTACGAAACTATGTGTTTAGTTCCGCATTTGCGGTATTTGGCGTTGGGAGCACGCTCATTTTCCATACACTTTCTTTGAGCCAACGTGAAATTTACTTCTTGCTGGCCATTATAATGATATCCGTTTGCACCATGCTCATAGCGGAATTTTGGACGTATAATCGACAGGTTTCTCCAATTCGTTTGGTGTACCGATCCGATATTCTTTCCAAGGAGTCGTTGTATAAAGCTCACGCTCGTCTGCACGCCTTTCCACTTCTAACCTTAAAACGAATTCTCGGACCGCATTTTTTGGGTATTGGCATCCCTTCATCTGGACTAGCCATTCTTTGTATTCATTATGACATACTATCTATCCCGTATTATTTTATTGGTCTTGCCTGGATTGGCGCTTTTTTGATTGCTGTTATGCACGGACTCATTGAATTCTTTTTAACGTTTGAAACAATCAAACCACTCCTTCACGATATTCAAGAGAAGTGGTTTGAACAAACGAACGAGGATTTAGCACATGAAAAGTCGTTTTTCTTTAGCATCAAAAAGAAAATGGTGATCAGCTCTTTGTTCTTTGCAATCTTTCCTGTCGTTCTGTTTAGCCTTGCCACTCAAATTCGGATGCAGAGCATTCAAGAGAATGGGCTAGGTGATTATTGGAGCTGGGCCCTGATCATCCTAGTAATGGTTGTTATTATTGCGTTAAGCGGTTCTTTTCTCTTATTTAAGCATTTTAAGCAGCCGATCGAACAGCTACAAAAAGGCGTATACGAAGTCGGTCAAGGCTCGCTAAATCGAATGGAAAACGTGTATTCCGATGAGTTTTCAGACTTAGTCACCGGCTATAATCACATGATCAAAGCGATACGTGTACGCGACGAATTAAATCAGCAACTAATGGAAAGCTTCTTTACTGCGATTGCTGCCACCCTTGATGCACGAGATCCTTACACAGCTGGACATTCTGAAAGAGTAGCGGCATACTCTGTTCAAATTGGTGAACGAGCTGGCTTTAGCGGTCGAGAACTAGATTTATTGAAAAAATCAGCCCTTCTCCACGATATTGGAAAAATTGGCGTTCGCGATGAGGTTTTATTAAAAGAGGGACGACTAACAGATGAAGAATTCAAGCAAATTAAAGCTCACCCCGTAATCGGTGCGCATATTTTAAGTCAGGTTATTATGACGGAAGAAATCAAACAGCTTCTCCCCGGCGTTAAATACCATCATGAGCGTTACGATGGCAAAGGATACCCGGAAGGCTTAAGCGGTGACACTATTCCCGTCTTTGGTCGTTTAATTGCTGTTGCTGACGCGTACGATGCAATGACGTCCGATCGCCCTTACCGAAAAGGAATGCCAGCAGGAAAAGCGCTTCAAATCATTGAAAGCGGAAAAGGCACACAGTGGGACCCTCATTACGCAACGCTTTTTGTTGACTTAATGAACGAGGGGTTTGCTAAAAAAGTTTCGGGTGAATAACCTTGACGTTTGAAGAAGCACTGAGAGTGTGCTACGATAAATTCATGCAGCGAATAGGTTTACCTGTTCCTGCATATACTACACATGTCACCCTATCCAATCATTCGCGATCGTTGCGGGACACTTAACCATGTACGGATGGATGGGGTGATGTAGTAAAAAGCGTGCAGCTTCTGCACGCTTTTTTTATGTGGTGAGCTTTGTAAGAACCTCCGCTACCGAGCATTCAGCCGTAATGAGGCGCAGTGCTTGCCCTGCCCAAAGGGACATTTTTTCAGGATCTTGATCTTTGGCCGCTTTGGCGCGCAGTGCTTTTGTTAATGTATTTTGGAGAGGGTATGGTAGTACGCTTACTTCTTTCATTTTTTCCATAAACTCATTTTGAATCCCTCTGGCCCATTTCCCAGAAAAGGCCTTAGTAAGAGCGGTATCACTCTCCGTTTTCGCAAGAAGAGTCCTTTTGTATGTAGGGTTTGATCCACTTTCAGTGCATGGTAAAAAGATGGAACCTAATTGGACACCCTCAGCTCCTAATATATAAGCCGCTTCAATTCCCCTTTTGTCCGCTATTCCCCCTGCCGCGATAACCGGGATGTGAAGATGATCAGCCATTTGCGGAACGAGCGCAATCGTTCCAATTAACGCATCGCCCTTAGTCGTCGGAAAGGTACCTCGATGTCCTCCTGCCTCGCTTCCTTGTGCGACTACATAATGAACGCCGCTTTCTTCAAGCATCATTCCTTCCTCTACAGTCGTCGCCGTACCGATGACTTTAATTCCCTCTGCTTTTAAGCAGTGAATCACATCCAATTGAGGCGATCCGAACGTAAACGAACAAGCAGTTACCCCTTCTTCAACGACGACCTCAATTTGTTTGACGTATTCTTCATTGTGTTGGTCACCACTAGGATCAGTAACGGGGAGAATCGCCGGTGAAATTTGCGAAAGCCGTTCGTTCATCATCTCAATGTCGCTTTTATTAACGTTTCGTGTGGGTTCTGGCACAAAAAGATTCACGCCAAATGGTTTATTGGTTCGCTTTTTCACCTCGCGAATGGCATCGCGTAGCGCCTCAGCCGTCAGATAACCTGCTCCGATTTGACCGAACGCACCAAAATTGGATACGGCGGCCACAAGTTCAGGTGTGGTAATGCCTCCTGCCATGCCGGCTTGAAAAATTGGATACGCTATGCTGAGTTCTTTTTGGATCGTTCCCATTTTCATCATTCCCTTCTATCAGCTGATTTTCACTGAATGGCTGTTACTCCGCTGCTAAATTTGATACTATAATACTTACTATATCACGGAACAACTCGTTTAACGTTCCTTTTTGAGGAGGCACTATGTTACAGCAATTCGGCTATTCTCAGTATGAAAGTCAAGTATATGAAACGCTACTTGCAGGGACGGAACCGATGGATGCAACGTCGATCGTCAGTCATTCACAAGTTCCAAAAGCAAAAGTATACGAAGTATTAAACCGCATGATTGATAAAGGGCTTATCATGAATACCGTATCCGAAAAGAAAAAGCTTTATCATGCTATTCCCCTTGAGTCTGTGATCAAAAAACTTACATATGAATTTGAACAAAACGTAGAAGAATTAAAAAAGAAAAAAATTGAGCGTTCGTTTTCGGATGATCGTGTATGGAGTTTAAAAGCACATTCCACCATTTTTGCGCAAACGGAAGAAATGATTCATAACGCAAAAACGACCATCTTTATGTCATCATGGAGTGAAAATCTTATTCCTTATCTTCCTCTCCTCGAGGAAAAGGAGGCCAGCGGTATTGAAGTTGAAATCCTCTCCATTGGAGCAATTGAAACGTCTTTGAAACACGTTCATATCCTTGTGCCCATTGATGAGCATGATCGCCTTGAAAAGTCTCATTTAATTGTCATTGATGAAGAAGATGCGGTGTTTGCAGGAATTGAAAACGATCAGTGGAAAGCAATTAAAACGATGTCACAACCGTTCGTAAAATTTTTCACCGATTTCTTTTATCATGATGTGGCGCTTGCACGCATTACGGAGCGATTTCACGATCAGCTTGTAAATGATGAAGTGACAAAGAAACTGCTCACGCGCCTTCGTTATTAAGTGCGGATGTTTAAGACTCCTGCACGATAATAGAATTGGTGGTATGAGCGCTATAATTCAATTTAATACACAATGGAGTCACCCCCAAGCTAATTAGCAGCTTCGTTCCATCAATTTAAGCCCCTTCATATTCGACATACCAAATATGAAGGGGCTTTTAACGATCAACTGTTTCACTGATCTAACTTAAATATACCTTCCCAATTTTATCTTCTTCATAAATGTAGCCAAGAAAGATTGGTTAGTGACTGTACGTCCCGACGTTCAGTTACTCCCTTTTGAAATAGTTTCAAGGCCTCTTCGTGTTCATTTGTATTTACCTCGCATTGTTTCTCTCATTCTTATGAAACCTATCAAGGAGAAATCGCGATGGTCCGTCCATCTTCCTCTTTGTTTGTATAACCGTGAATCCAAACCGTTTCTTTCCCTTTTTTAAAAATCGTATTTTCTCCTTCCATTTTTTCGTACTTCCAACCAGCTTTAGTAAGTGCTGCCTTGTAACGAGCAGGAATACCATTCGTCTCCATTTCTTTTGGTCCCCATCGATAAATCTCTACTTTGTCCTTTTTATATTCCTTAACCAAAACAGCGTGATTGGGAATAAGGAATGAACCGTTATATTTTGAACTGTGATAGCTCCAAGGGAAGAAATCCGTGCGGTATACCCAACCAGCAGCGACTAAAAGAATTACACAGCAAAAAGCTCCCCACAATATCTTGTTTCTTTTGCTCATTTTACTCCTTCTTTCTGATCAAACAATGATTTTGTTATGTAAAAACACCTCTCGAATATAGTTCTTATGACCTATTTCCACATCCGTCTATTGAACTGTTTTATGGAGCTACTATTTACTAACGGCTGTGCCGTTATTTCAACGTTTGCTTTAGTCGAGAAATTGAAACCTGCTCAATCATTCAGGTGTTTTATAGCTACATCATTAAAACAATTTATCTAACTCTTCAACGGACTGCGATCGCTATTTATATTCGCCCTTTTATTTCTTTCTAATTGCTAAACAACATGGTTTTTCCTTTTAACTTAAGTGTTAAAACCCGTTTATCTTTTCTTTCATTAGGACGTTTTGCTTCTTTTTCATATTTCCTCTTGTACTTTCTTTTTAAAAAGGTTACTATTCTCGTAGTAACTTTTAAAAGAGGGGGTTTGGACGTGAATCCAAAAATTTATATATTAGCTGTCTCCTGTTTCGTCATTGGAACGGTAGAACTTATCATTGGCGGTATTTTAGACATTATCTCTAATGACTTAGGCGTTTCAGTGAGTACAGCTGGAAATCTGATTACGATTTATTCTGTGTTTTTTGCGCTGTCAGCTCCGATTTTATTAAATATGACCGCAAAATTTGAACGTAAAAAAACATACTTATGGACGTTATTCGCCTTTTTACTTAGCAACGTACTATCAGCGGCAAGTATGAACTATGAAATGCTGTTTGCAGGGCGTATCATTGCTGCTATTAGTGGCTCATTCCTTGTCGTTCTTTCTACGACGATGGCTTCTAGAATGGTTGCCGATGAATACAAAGGTCGCGCAATCGGAACGATCTTTATGGGGATTAGTGCTTCCCTTGTGTTAGGTATTCCGATTGGGATTTTAGTCGGAAATGCGTACGGTTGGCGTTCAGTGTTTATTTTAATTGGAATTTTGACTGCTCTTATTATGATCGGGGTCTTTTTCTTATTGGAAAAAGTATCTCCACCGCCTGTTGTACCGCTTCGTGAACAGCTTCGTTCACTACGTGAGCCAAAGATTATTACAACAGAGCTTTCATCAGGTTTCATGCTTGCAGGGCACTTAACGTTATATGCGTATTTAACACCGTTTTTACGCACGACGCTTCACATGAATACGACGATGGTGACGATCATGTATATCGTATTCGGAATCGCAGCTGTTGCTGGCGGTGGCCTTGGTGGTTTAAGCTCCGACAAATTCGGTTCGAAAAAATCGATTTTAACGATTATTACGGCGTTCTTAGTAATGATGCTGATTATACCGTTTAGCGTAGACTGGCCGATTTATGTGTTTACAGCGGTTATTATCATTTGGAGCGCACTAAGCTGGGCGATATCTCCAGCACAGAACAATTTCATTATCCAAATGGCTCCTCATAACTCTGACATTTTATTAAGTTTAAATACGTCAGCAAGTCACTTGGGCATTGCGCTTGGATCATTTGTTGGTGGTATGGTAATTGAGCATACATCCATTTTATATAACGCATGGTTTGGAGCTATTTTTGTTTTAATCGCGCTTTTATGTTCGATCTTTTCTATTACGCGTCATACAGTATCGCAATCTGCACAGTCACATCAGCATTAACAAAAAAGGCATTTCGACTAAAAATCGAAATGCCTTTTTACATTTTATAGTATTATAAAAGAAAGGTGGTGATTGTATCCGTATTTTTAGCCTTGTTCAATTCGTTTCTTATCTGCTTTTATATAGCCTTTATTTTTCAGTGGTGCAACCACTCTTTTCCGTTCATATCGTCATCACGTTTCTACTTGTACTTACTTTTTCTCTCCTTCTTCATTTCATTTCTAAGAAACTGGATGGAAAGATTCTCTTCTTAGAAAAGCGAATCGATCCACACATTAGCACGCTTTTTGTAGTCATGATTACCATTACAGCTCTACTTGTAAATTAGCAAAAAAAAAAGAGCGCGGTTTGCGCCCTTTTCCATTTATGAAGCTTTTTTTATTGATTGACTTGCCGTTTGTTTTTTGTGATATGCAAGAAAATAGATTAAGCCAACAAAAATCGCTCCCCCAACGATGTTTCCGAGGAATACAGGGACGAAGTTTTGGAAGAAATCTACCCACGTTGCTTCACCAGCGAAGATCGCTGCTGGAATAACGAACATGTTGGCGACCGTATGCTGGAAACCAATCGCAACGAATGCCATAATCGGGAACCAGATGCCAAGAATTTTACCTGCAACATCCTCTGCACCAAACGTAATCCACACGGCCAAACATACTAACCAGTTACAGCCGATAGCGGAAACAAATGCTTTTCCAAACGGATCGGCGATTTTTGCTTGAGCAACTGCCACTGTTTTTTCTAAAAATGGACCTGTTTCTGTTAATCCAACAACGTGTCCGAAGAAATAAGCGATAAACAGTGCACCAACGAAGTTACTTACCGTGATCCAAAACCAGTTACGAACAAGACTTCCTGCTGAAATACGCTTTGCGAATGCAGCAATTGAAAGTGTCATCATATTTCCTGTAATCAGTTCACCGCCAGCTAAAATGATTAAAATAAGTCCAACTGGAAAGACGGCTCCACCAATTAAGCTTGCCATGCTGCCCCATTCTGCCGGTAAATTCCCGATGACGCGAATGTCTAGAAGAAATCCTAACGAAATGAACGCTCCTCCTAGAAACCCAAGTACGATTAGTGATAGCAAAGACATGTTTGCTTTTTGTGTTCCTGCTTCAACAGCAAGATCCATGATTTTGTTTGGCTTGTTAAATGCCATACCCTTCACTCCTTTTTTGAATAAAAAAGGCAACACTCAAATACCCCTACCGTTCGATAGAGAAATAAGAATGCTGCCTAATGACGCTGCATTATCAGTACAACGCATCAATTATCATTAATTATATGGAATGGAAAACCTACAGAGCGTGCAGGTTCACCAATCAGCGCTATTCGCGCGCAATGAACATTTTGTATTATACCTTCTTCTCGTTCCGTTGACAATAAAATTTTCACAAAATGTTCACAAATCGACAATGCGCTCAGGATGTGTGTACACATTAAACGACTGATTGCGAATAAACCCAACGGTGGTAATGCCAAGGTCTTCGGCAAGCTCAAGCGCTAATTCTGTCGGTGCTGATTTTGATAACACGATCTCACAGCCAATCTTTGCGACCTTCAGTAAAATCTCAGATGATATGCGGCCGCTAAATACAATGATCTTATCTTCGATTGAAATATTATGTTGCAGGCAATACCCGTAAATTTTATCAAGCGCATTATGACGGCCAATATCCATACGGCTCAGCACGGTTCCGTTCACATCACAAAGCGAGGCATTATGAACTCCACCTGTTTCTTGAAAAATCGTTGCGGACTCTTGCATATCTTTCATTAGTCGGAAGCAGTCATCTGGCGTGATTTGCACGTGAATATCCGTCATTTTTTTGGCTGTTAGCGCATCATTGACGAATACAAAACCTTGTCTGCTCATACCGCAGCATGAAGTAATGTAACGCTTGCTTTGGAAATTACGATAAAAAGGGTTCACTTTATTTGTTTTCACATGAACATATCCTTCTTTTTCCTGGTACCACACCTCATCAATATCTTCGTACTTACGAATGACGCCTTCCGAAGCTAAAAAGCCGATGACCATGTCCTCGATGTATTCTGGTGAACAAACCATCGTCACAAATTCTTCCCCGTTCACTTTTACGGTTACCGGATGCTCCGTTACTACATGATCAAGAACCTTTTTGTGCTCCCCTTTTTCGTAGCGTATAATTTCACGCTCTGCTCGCACTGATTTACCCACGTTATTCATCTCCTATATGATTGGCTTATCAAAAATAAATACTGATACGGCCATATTTTCTTCTACTTTAATGTCAGAAAACAGATGAACAAGCTTTGCACCTACTAATTCCTCAAGTCCTTCTGGCATGTTGGTTGCGTATACTTCTTGAATCATTTTCGTCCGGGCTGAGTGAACGACTTCTGCTCCTCCGGGAGATTTTGCAATAAACTTTTCCGTTGGTGTTAAATTTCCATATAGCGTCGATACCGCCATATTTTCGACGAACACCGTATGTATCTTTTCAGGTCCTTTTCCAAACAGCTCTTTGCGGACCTTACGTAAAATATCATTGAACTCATGCACTTTTTTAGACATTCTTTAAATCCCCCATCCATTTCGCTCAGCAAACAATGTCAAATTATAACCGTTTTACTCGCACTTTTAAACATAAAATATTTTAGTCACTAAAACAAGAAACTCGTCCGACCATCCATCTTTTCTCGGTATTTACGTACTATTTCATTGACAGAATGGACCTTCTCACCCATTTACTTATCGGTGATAGCCGCTACTTTTTTTACAAAATAAGCTGTTTCTACTTATTTTTACTATCTGTTAATGGACTTTTTCACCGAGATAAAAGGTTCTCTACTTGTTATTTTACCAACGTTTGTGGCTACTAAAACACGCTATTAAAAAAAGAACTATTGTCACTTTTTTTAGAAAGAGCTATAATATAATTTGTTTGATGGAATTATAGCACGTATATTGTTATGATTTTATCATATGAACTCCTATTCGGGCGGTGTTCATTCACTACATAAGTACCAGAAGCTTCCTTAAGTTTCCGCCTTATATTGAAAGATCACGTTATACGAATGGATTGGTATATTAGTAAGGTTTGCTAATGAACTATTCCACCATAGAAGCAGGTCCATCTTTTGCGATGAGTCTATGCTTTTGTGGTGGTTTTTTTTGTGATTAAAAAGAGAAATAGTGTTAAGGAGGAGAACCGTTTTATGGAGAAACAATATCTCAGCGTCATGATTGATGGACAAAAATATGACGTGAAACCAGGTTCTACAATTTTAGAAGTAATCAATGAAAATGGGCTTGAACACCCACAAGTATGCTATGTTCCAGAGGTAGATCCACTGCAAACGTGTGATACATGTATGGTCGAAGTAGACGGAAAACTAATGCGCTCTTGCTCAACCGTTGCCATGAGCGGCATGAATATCGATCGCAGCTCTAGCCGTGCGAAAGAAGCACAAACAGAGGCAATGGATCGCTTACTCGAAAATCATCTCTTGTACTGCACAGTTTGTGATAACAATAACGGAAACTGTACGTTACATAATACAGCTGAAATGATGGAAATCGAACATCAAAAATACCCATATACACCAAAAGTTGATCCGTCTGAAGTCGATATGTCTCACCCATTCTATCGCTATGATCCGAACCAATGTTTAGCGTGCGGACAATGTGTAGAGGTGTGTCAAAATCTACAAGTTAACGAAACTCTTTCAATGGACTGGGAAGCTGAACGTCCTCGCGTTGTTTGGGACGAAGGCGTGTCAATCAACAACTCTTCTTGCGTATCATGTGGACAATGTGTAACTGTATGTCCATGTAACGCGTTAATGGAAAAATCAATGCTTGGTGAAGCTGGCTTCATGACAGGTATGAAAGAAGATATGCTTGAGCCAATGGTTGATCTTATTAAAGACGTAGAGCCCGGCTACAAAGAAATTTTCGCGATTTCAGAAGTAGAAGCAGCAATGCGCGAAGAGCGTACGAAAAAAACAAAAACAGTTTGTACATTCTGTGGTGTTGGCTGCTCGTTCGAAGTATGGACAAAAGGCCGCAAAATCTTAAAAGTACAGCCATCTTCTGATGCACCGGTAAATGCAATTTCTACTTGTGTAAAAGGGAAATTCGGTTGGGACTTCGTAAACAGCGAAGAACGTATTACGAAACCATTAATTCGTAAAGGCGATTCATTTGTTGAATCAAGCTGGGAAGAAGCACTTTCACTTGTAGCAAGCAAAATGGGTGCGATTAAAAATGAATTTGGCGGAGACGCTCTTGGATTCATCTCATCTTCTAAGATTACAAATGAAGATAACTATGTGATGCAAAAATTAGCGCGCCAAGTATTCGAAACAAACAATGTTGACAACTGCTCACGCTACTGTCAATCCCCTGCGACGGACGGATTATTCCGTACAGTTGGTATGGGTGGTGATGCTGGTACAATTAAAGATATCGCAGCAGCCGGTCTTGTTATTATCGTAGGTGCAAACCCAACTGAAGGACATCCCGTACTTGCAACACGTGTGAAACGTGCTCATAAATTGCATGGTCAAAAGCTAATCGTTGCCGACCTTCGTAAGCACGAAATGGCAGAACGCTCGGATATCTTTATTAGTCCAAAACAAGGAACAGACCAAGTATGGCTAATGGCTGTTACAAAATACATGATTGACCAAGGTTGGCACGATGATTCCTTTATTCAAGAACGTGTTCATTTCTTTGATGAGTTTAACGAAGTGCTTGAAAAATACACGCTTGAGTACGCTGAAAAAGTAACGGGCATTTCACAAGCAACGCTTATTGACGTAGCGAAAATGATTCACGAAGCCGATGGTACATGTGTACTTTGGGGAATGGGCGTTACGCAAAATACAGGAGGAAGTGACACATCTGCTGCTATTTCGAACCTTCTGTTAGCAACAGGGAACTACGGTCGTCCTGGTGCAGGGGCTTACCCTCTTCGTGGACATAACAACGTACAAGGTGCATGTGATATGGGTACATTGCCACCATGGTTACCTGGCTATCAACACATTACAGACGATGCAGCTCGTGCGAAATTTGAACAAGCGTACGGCGTTTCGATTAGCTCAACGCCTGGTAAAGATAACATTCAAATGCTTGAAGCGATTGATAAAGGTGAGCTAAAAGCAATGTACTTAATGGGTGAAGACATGGCGCTTGTTGATTCAAACGCAAACCATGTGCATGACATTTTATCGAAATTAGATTTCTTTGTCGTACAAGATATTTTCTTAACGAAAACGGCTCAATATGCAGATGTTGTTCTCCCTGCTTCACCAAGTCTTGAAAAAGAAGGAACGTTCACAAATACAGAGCGCCGCATTCAACGCCTTTATCAAGTTCTTCCTTCTCTTGGCGAATCGAAGCCAGACTGGTGGATCATCCAGCAAATCGCACAGCACATGGGCGCTGACTGGAATTATGAAAGTCCAAAAGAAATTATGGATGAAATCGCAAGCCTATCTCCTTTATATGGACAAGCGGTTTATGAAAACTTAGAAGGCTGGAACACGCTATGTTGGGGAAGCTTTGACGGTGCAGATACACCGCTTCTATACACAGAGCGCTTTAACTTCGATGACGGAAAAGCACGTTTCGCCCTATCTGATTGGATGGAGCCTGCAGAATTTCCTGAGGAATATGACCTTCACATCAATAATGGACGTATGCTCGAGCATTTCCATGAAGGAAATATGACAAACAAATCAACAGGAATTCAAGCTAAGCTTCCAGGTGTATTTGTTGAGGTATCACCAGAGCTTGCAGCTGAGCGCGAAGTAAAAGACGGTTCACTTGTGCGTCTACAATCACCGTTTGGTGCTATTCGTGTTCGTGTACTTGTGACAGATCGCGTGAAAAAGAACGAATTATATATTCCAATGCATTCTACATCTAATGAAAGTGCGATTAACTTGTTAACAGGTCCTGCAATGGATCATCGTACTCATACGCCTGCATACAAACAAACGATGGTTCGCATGCAAGTATTAGATGTAGACGGAGATATTCCATTGCCATCTACGAATCCACGTACGAAAAAACGAAACCCGCGTCCAGGCGTTGAAGTTGAGCGCAAATGGAATCGCCCTGGGTATGTTCATTTAACGGACTGAGGAGGAAAGTAGACAATGGCAAAACCAATTACAACAATTGAAAAACATATTCCAACACCGGAAGAAGCAAAAAATCAGAAGCTAGAAGAGTTAACCTCTCTTCTAGCTGACAATGATGCTGCGCTGAACCAGACCATTGATATTATTAAAGAATTGCATGCAAGCGGACTTTTAGAAGCAGCTCACTCAGCTCTAAAAGCAAAAGAAAAGATCGCAAAAATTGCAGTCGGTCAAGTATCAAGAGAACCCGCTAAAAACATCATTAACAATTTAATGAGCGCAACAGGGCTTCTGGCTAACATGGACCCTGAAGTAATGACGAAGCTCATTGGTAGCTTATCTACTGGTATCCAGCAAGGAAATGAGCACCTTCAATCTGATAAAACGATCGGTATGCTTGACCTTTTAAAAGTATTAAAAGACCCTGATGTAAACCGAGCAATCGGATTTGGCATTCAGTTCTTAAAAGGATTAGGTAAAGGATTAAACGAATAAATGCAAAAGCCAATAAGGCCCCCTTCCTTATTGGCTTTTACACATCATGTACGGAAAGGAACGTGACAACATGCTAACACCACAAAAAGTGCTTGAAGCACTTAAACACGTTGAAGATCCCGAGATTCGTAAAAGTCTTGTGGAATTAAATATGATTCGAAATATCGAGGTAACAGACGGACACGTTAAGCTTGAGGTTGTGTTAACCATCCAAGGCTGTCCCCTTAAAGCAAAAATTGAACAGGATATCGCAGATGCATTAAAAGAAGCAGGCGCGCTGTCTGTTGCCTTGCGCTTTGGTACGATGACTCAGGAGGAGCGCGCAGCACTGACTGCTTCTCTAAAGAAAGAAGCCTCTACCACTTCTGGTATGCCGAAAATTTTAGACCCTGCCTCTGGCGTAACGTTTATTACCGTGACGAGCGGAAAAGGTGGCGTTGGGAAATCCACTGTAACGATTAACCTTGCGACGGCTCTTGCTCGTGCAGGAAAACGCGTTGGCATTATAGATGCGGATATTTACGGATTTAGTATCCCAGCGATGATGAAAATCACACAAAAGCCAACGATGATTAACGAAACGGCCATTCCAGTGGAAAGTCACGGCGTAAAGGTAATGTCGATGGGCTTTTTCGCCCCAAACAACGACCCTGTTATGTGGCGCGGACCAATGTTAAATAAATGGATTCGCAACTTTTTAGCGAATACCCATTGGGGAGAGTTAGACTATCTTCTATTAGACTTGCCTCCTGGAACAGGTGACGTTGCAATTGACGTTGCGAGTATGATTCCGCAAGCAAAAGAGCTAATTGTTACAACTCCTCATAATGTGGCATCGTATGTAGCATCTCGTGCAGGTGCGATGGCACGTCATACGAAACATGACATTTTAGGTGTTGTAGAAAATATGGCGTACTACGAAGACAAAGACGGCGAACGTAAATTCATGTTCGGGCGCGGCGGCGGAGATATGCTTGCCGAGCAACTTAGTACAGAAGTCGTGGCGCGTGTTCCATTTGCACAGCCAGAAGATGCGATTGTGGAATCTGTCTATGATGAAGATTCCGTCGCTGGTGAAGTATTTACCGAATTAGTTCAGGATGTACTGCTCGCAAAATAAACAAAAGGCTTCGTACTCGCGGTACGAAGCCTTTTTATTTATTCTGTTCTCCCCTTTGCATCATACCCTAGCTCAATAAGAGCCTGCTCAAAATCTTGAGAGCTTGATTCTGCTTCCTCAAAGCTGACGAATACTTCTCCTGTATCGACTTGAACCGTCACGTCACGAACACCCCAAATTCGGTGAAGCGCTTGAAGAATTTTCGCTTCGTCCTCTTTGGTTTTTAAATCTGGTAGTACCCACGTATTTTCAACCATCCCTTTATCCCCTCTCCTTAATGATCGCTGTGTTTTTTATCGAGAAATCCTTCTCCTAACCCTTGCATAAAGGCTGACATGCTACCAATAGCAGCCTTTGCCTCCGGTGTACGCATCGTTTTGCTGAGCTGCCATAGGCTCCGCTCCTCGTTCTTTTCAATGCTTTCGTTCATGTATGTGAATCCATTAGAAACCCCGTTTAACAGTTTTTGAAGCTCATCAGCGTTAACAGATCCTAAAAATTTCATCGTGTTCATCGCATTTTTAATAATGTTGTGCATGCCTGGCTGATCAATTTGTTGAACGGCAATATAGCCAATGTCGTTTCGTTTTTGAAGCGCCGCTGAAATCGCATGCAGCGCCCCCATTTCATGGAGATTTTTTAAAATATCCATCGTCGTCATAATGGCATCACGGTTATCGGCAAGTGCTGTCACGATATCTGCTAATGCGTCTGCCTGTTCCTGATGCTTATCCGGTACTTGCTTTTTTATGGAACGAATTGCTTTTGCCATTTTACTGACCTCCCTCTTTGATCATTTTTTCAATTGGGGTGAAGTCTTCTCTTTTCCACTTCTCCTCTACTCGGACACTGATCTGTGGTACGCGATTTCCGAATCGATGATTCACTTTTGGCAGTGGTGGTGTTCCCGTCTCTGAAATGATCTCCATTTTAACACCCATCTCTTTGTAAGCAGGCGTGTGAGTCTCTTTGTCATGATAGCTGCTTGTTAAGCGGTTCACGGCCATTTCATCCTCAGCTGAGTTCATTGTCAGGTACAGTTCTTTTCCGCGAACGGTATCTGTTACCATCGCCTGTACTTTCACATGACCGTACGGAGATGATAGTCGAACGAGTGCACCGTCTGTAATTCCTCGCTCAGCGGCAAGTTCTTTTGATACCTCAAGCCAAGGGTACGGCACTTTGTGCGTAAGACCTTTTGATTTATACGTCATATTTCCTTCATGGAAATGTTCAAGAAGGCGCCCGTTGTTAAGGTGAAGATCATACTCTTCTCCCGCCTCATACGGCTCTGACCAAGTTGGAACGACGAGTCGTGCTTTTCCGTCTTCAAATGAGAAGCGCTCTGTGTACAGAAGCGGAGTGTCGGTACCATCTGCCGCTACAGGCCACTGTAAGCTATTCCATCCTTCTAGTCGTTCATACGTCACGCCTGCAAATAGCGGTGCAAGAGAAGCTGCCTCGTCCATAATTTCGCTTGGATGCGTATAGTTCCAGTTCGCACCTAGACGGTTCGCAACTTCCTGGAAGATTTGCCAATCAGGCTTTGAATCACCAATTGGTTCAAATACACGGTGGAAACGCTGAATGCGACGTTCTGTGTTGGTGAACGTGCCATCTTTTTCGAGACTCGGCGCAGCAGGTAAAATAACATCAGCAAACTGAGCTGTTTTCGTAAAGAATACGTCTTGTACTACCATAAATTCTAGCTTTTCAAATCCTGTATCTACATGGTTGGAGTTGGAATCGACAATCGCCATATCTTCCCCGAACAGGTAAAGCGCTTTTAGGTTTCCTTCATTCATCTCTTCTACCATTTGATGATTGTCAAGGCCTGTTGAAGTAGGAAGCGATACGCCCCATGCCTTTTCATAGCGTGCTCGAACGCTGTCGTCTGCTACTTTTTCATAGCCTGGGAACCATGTTGGCATCGTTCCGAAATCACATGCTCCCTGTACGTTGTTATGACCGCGTAGTGGATACGCACCTGTACCTGGACGACCATAGTTTCCTGTAATTAAGAGTAGGTTTGAGATAGCCGTACTTGTTTCGGTCCCATCCATATGCTGTGTAACGCCCATCGCCCATAGTGCACAAACCGATTTGGCTTCGTGAATCATCGTTGCTACTTGAATAAGCTCTTCTTTTGAAAGACCCGTCATTTCTTCTGCATACTCAAGCGTATAGATCTCAAGAGAAGCAATGTACTCGTCTAATCCGTTCACTCGATTTGCTAAAAACTCACGATCTTCCCAGCCTTGGTCAACGATGTATTTCGTTACAGCTGAAATCCAGATAAGATCTGTACTTGGCTTCGGATGAATGTGAAGATCGGCACGTTCTGCTAGTTCGTTTTTACGTAAATCCGCTACGATTAGCTTTTGTCCATGAAGCTTATGAGCGCGCTTCACGCGAGTAGCGAGTACAGGATGCGATTCAGCAGGGTTTGCACCGATTACAAATACTAAATCAGAGCTTCCGATGTCTGTAATGCTTCCTGCATCACCGCCAATTCCGACTGTACGAAGAAGTCCTGCGGTTGCCGGTGACTGACAGTATCGTGAGCAGTTGTCCACGTTGTTCGTTCCCATAATGGCACGAGCAAATTTTTGGAACATAAAGTTCTCTTCGTTTGAGCACTTAGAAGATGCGATATATCCAATTGAATCCGGACCGTGCTTTTCTTTAATTTCTGTTAGCTTTGTTGCGATAACGTTAAGTGCGTCTTCCCAGCTTGCTTCGATGAACTCATCGCCTTGACGAATCAACGGCTTTGTAAGGCGTTCTTCACTGTTGACGTAATCCCAGCCCCATTTTCCTTTTACACATGTCGAAATACCGTTCACCGGTGCATCTACGCTTGGCTCTACTTTTAAAATTTTTCGGTCTTTTGTCCAAATTTCAAAACTACAGCCTACCCCACAGTACGTACAAACCGTTTTCGTACGCTTAATACGTGCCTCACGCATGCTTGCTTCAACTTCTGAGATCGCAAAAATCTCTTTGTACCCTGGCTCCACTTCTTTTGTTAAATGAATCATCGGATCAAGCGTTTTCGGCATGATACCTGTTAAAAATCCAGCTTCGCCGAGCATCGGTTTTTCCATTAACGCATTACACGGACAGACCGTTACGCAGTGACCACAGCTTACGCAGGAAGATTGATCGATCGGGACATCATTATCCCAAATCACGCGAGGTGCTTCACGATCCCAGTCAATTGTGAGCGTTTCGTTTACCTGAAGGTCTTGGCACGCCTCTACGCAGCGGCCGCACAGAATACATTGATCTGGCTCATAGCGATAAAACGGATGTGAATTATCAGCTGCATAAGGTTTTTCCTTAAATTCATATTTTTGATGCTCAATTTCTAGTAATTCAGCCGTATTATGCACCACGCAGTTGCCGTTGTTGTTGTCACAAACGGTACAGTACAGCTCATGATTTTTTAAGATGCGGGACATCGCCTCGTACTGAGCATCTTTTACCTGCTTCGAAACTGCATTAACGTCCATATTTGGCACCGCTTTTGTCGCACAGGAACGAACGAGTTCCCCATTTACTTCTACAAAACACGTGTCACATGTTTGAATCGAGCCGAGATCAGGGTGATAGCAAATGCTCGGAATGCTGTAATTATGTTCATTGGCTACTTCTAGGATTGTTTGCCCTTCTTTTGCATGATACTGTTTGCCGTTAATGTTAATGTGAAAAGTAGATTCACTCATTTTTCATTCCTCCTCATTACTTTTCCGTAATCTTAATGGTGTCTAACTCATTTTTATACGCAATCCAATACATCATCGCGACGAACACACTGCCTCCGACTGCGTTACCTAAAAAAACGGGGATAAAATTCATTATGTAATCGCCCCATCCGAAGTATCCTGAGAAAATAGCCGCCGGAATTAAAAACATATTGGCAACCACGTGCTGAAAGCCAATTGCAACGAATCCCATAATCGGAAACCAAATACCTAAAATCTTTCCTCCCACGGACTGAGCACCGTATGCCAACCATACCGCTAGACCTACAAGCCAGTTACAGCCAATGGCTGAGAAAAAAGAGGCGACAAACCCTTCATCCAACTTTGCTTTTGCGATTGCGACGGTCTTCGCCAAAAAAGGGCCTGAATCGGTTAAGCCCGCTAGATGTCCAAAGCAGTAAGCAACGAACAGTGCCCCCACAAAGTTACTAAGCGTAATGAGCACCCAGTTTTTCACCAGCTGCCCGAGCGTGACTTTTCGGCTAAAGCAAGCAAGTGAGATCGTCATCATGTTACCTGTTAACAATTCCCCACCTGCAATTAAGATGAGAATGAGTCCGAGGGGAAACACGGAAGCACCTAAAAAAGTTCCAAATGTCCCCCAGTCAGCCGGTAAATTAGCGCTTACCCGTATATCAAGCAGAAAACCTAGCGAAATAAATGCGCCTCCCAAAAATCCGAGCGGGAGTAAACTGCTCATTGGTAAGTGCACTTTGCTAACCCCAGCTTCCACGGAGAGCTTGGCAATTTGCTTCGAGTTATAAAACGCCATCTTCTATTCCTCCTAGTCGAGTCTTTCTTTTACTATTTGCATAATAATGGATTTATATAAATTTACATTTTTTGTTTCGCCCCCTGCAAAAGCAATTGCCTACCCTTACCGCCTCGATCGCAACGAACATAGTACTCTGTACATATAGCTGTTGGCGCTAGCATCATATTTTCTTCGTTAAAATAATGGAAAAGTGCTTGTTTTACGATGATATCGGGTATTCTATTATGAAACTCATTCAACTAACGAAAGGAAGAAATACAATGAACAAACAACTATTGCACGAGCGCGTGGTAAGTATGATTACGTCTGCAACAAAAAAACCAAAGTATTCGGCATTATCTGCTGTCAAGCTTGCGGATATGTTCGGAACGACTGCTCAAGAAATTGAGACGGCTTTAGGTGAGCTCGTTTCCGAGGGGAAACTTAAAAAGACCCGTCTCGATGCACCTCCTCATGCAACGATTTACCTTCTTCCTTAATGGAAAACAATAAAAGATGATGGAATAATATCCATATTTCCCTTCATTTTTTGTGAACAAACTTATCTTGTCGAAATTTTCTTTCGATAAGGGCCAGAAGCTTCAAACGAGCGATAAACAATGCACATACTCCCATTGACGAATTTTGTCGAAAAATAGTATAGTTATAAACATATTCGCATAGATATCAATTTATTTAGTACGCATAGCTTGATTGAACATTAACGATCCAACGCTATCTGCTAAAAAAAAGTTACACAACTTAGAAAGTCAAAAGGAGTTTGGAATGTCTCAACAAAAATTAGGTTTTTGGTTATTAACTGCATTAGTAGTTGGAAATATGGTAGGATCAGGTATTTTCATGTTGCCACGTTCCCTTTCAGAATCTGCTAGTCCTGCGGGCGTTACGCTTGCATGGCTGTTAACCGGTGCTGGCGTCATGCTCACCGCTCTCGTATTCGGGAATTTGGCTATTCGAAAGCCTGAGCTAAGCGGAGGTCCTCAGATTTATGCAAAGGAGCTATTAAAAGAAAAGCCCGTTGCATCTCTCCTCTCAGGCTTTATGTCTTCATGGGGGTATTGGATTGGAAACTTTGCAGGGAACGTTGCCATTATCTCAACGTTCACAAGCTATCTTTCTACCTTTTTCCCAATTCTAAATAGCAAAGCCGTGATTTGGACAATTGGAAGCTTTGAGCTAAAGGTTGGGAATGCTTTAACATTTATCATTTGTACACTTATGCTGTGGGGCGCTCATTTCATTATTTTGAAAGGGATGAAAGGGGCAGGAAAAATTAATTTTGTGGCGACTGTTGCAAAGGTCATTGGCTTTGCCCTATTTATTATCCTAGCGCTTTTTGCTTTTGATAAAAGCAATATCTTACCGTTTGTCGCTCCTAAAGAAGATGCAGCTGGGCATACGGTTGGGCTACTGTCACAAGTAAACGGTGCAGCGCTGTCTACTTTATGGGCGTTTATCGGCATCGAGTCGGCGGTCGTTTTCGCTTCAAGAGCCAAACGAACTCGGGACGTTAAATGGGCCACAATTGTTGGATTATGTATTGCTCTAGCCATTTATCTAGGAATTAGCTTTCTCACGATGGGCGTTCTCTCGCAAAGTGAGCTCATTCATTCAGAGAAGCCTCTTGTCGATGCAACAGAGCAAATCGTTGGTCCGATTGGCGCTTACTTAATTGCTGGTCTCGGACTTGTTAGCTTACTAGGATCAACAATCGGCTGGGTGCTCCTCAGTGCAGAAGTACCTTACCAAGCTGCTCGTCAAGGCTTGTTCTTACCAGCCTTTGCAAAAGAAAATAAGCAATCAATGCCTGTCTTTTCACTATGGGTTTCAAATGCGCTTGCACAGCTGTTTATTTTTTCAACGGTCTCTAGTTCCATCTCAAGTGCATTTGACTTTGTAATTTATATTGCTACTCTCGCCTACTTGGTTCCTTACCTTATTTCAGCTCTGTATCAAATGAGGTTGACCATTACAGGCGAAACGTATCTACACAGCAGACAGCGCATCGTGGACGGCATGATCGCTGCGGGCGCAACGATCTACTCGCTGTGGGTCATTGTGGCTGGAACATCTGATTTAAAAACATTTTTATTTGGCGTTGCGCTCCTAGCAAGCGGGATTATCTTCTATCCGCTGCTTCGTAAAAATGCGCATCATTTATCGTCTTAATGAGAAAAGACTGTGCCAGTGAGCACAGTCTTTTTCTATGTACTTATGAGCGTTGCTTTGTCTCCAAATGCTCCATCTCTGCTTTTTCAAGAAACGGGTCCATAAGCGCGACAAATTGCTGAAACCCCGGCGATTTCATAAAGCCCTCCATGTGACTTTCAACCGTATCCCACTCTACAAAAATGAAGTATTTTCCGTCATTTTCAATGGATTTATTCAGGGTGTGAGAACGATAGCCCTTTGTCGCTGCGATAAGTGTTGCCGCTTCTTTAAAGGCTTCCTCAAATTCGTTTTGTTTTTCTTTGTGAATGTAAAAAATGGCATGTTCAATAATCATGCACGTATCTCCTCCTTCTGCAAATGTCTTTCCCATCTTAATATGTTTTCCAATAAAAGAAAAGCTGAAGAGATTGAGTCTCTTCAGCGAATAGAAACGATTAATAACATTGAAAGGATGAAATACGATTCGTATCAATCCCAAAGTAAACCCAGTTGAATCCTGTCCAGCGATATCCTGATACTGAACGACGCCCTACATATGTCGGGTAAAACCAAAACGATTGCCCGCTATTTAACCAGACATACGTGTACTTATATCGACATCCTGCAATCGCTCCTGGATCGACAGCTTTTAAGCTCGGCCCTTGATTTAACTGAGGGACAAATGACGGCGGTGGTGAAGTTGGTGGGCCGTCCTGATTCCAGCCTCCTGAAGGTGGGCCAGGTGGTGGTGGTGGGAAAGAACCTGGTCCTTGGTTTGGGAGTGGTGGTGGAAAAAAGCCCTGCTGTGGAGGTGGTGAACCTGGGAAAAACCCTCCTTGTGGTGATGACCCCGATCCGCCTGGAAAGCCCGGAATTACGACGGAAAAAGGGAAATTTGATTGTTGCCTCCAATCATACATGAAAAACCCTCCCTGCTGTTTGAAATATTGTCTCTACCTTTACAATATGTGTAAAGCCTATCCTACGTGTTTAATTACGTGAAAACACCCCAAAAGCTACATTCGCTTTTGGGGTGCTTACTGAAGGATACTTTATTCTTTTGTATGATCGTTGTTTTGAACAACTGGTGCTGGTGTTGGCCCTTCTACATTTTCAGGTACTGCTGTTCGAACCGTACCAACGCGTGATGTGGATGTGTCATCAGAGCTATCTAGGCTGTTTGTCCCTTCTAAGTCAACTACTCCTTTTAGTTCACTTCCTGCCTCTGCTACCTTTGAGCCGATGCTTTTTAAGTCGGCTTTGGAGTCTTTTAACGTTGAGATTGTATCGTTTGTTGTATCAGACACTTTACCTAACACTTCATCGTTTACACGTTCGTACAGGCCTTGTGCCTCACTGATCGCATCTTTCAAAGAGTTCGTCGCGCTCTTAAACTGTTGAATCATTTGGTTCTTAACGTCCTGCGGATTTTCGCGAATTTGCCCCCACATGTCAACAGATGAATTTTTTAAATCCACCGCTTTTCCTTTTACCTGGTTGCGAGTAGTAGAGTCTAGTAAAGTTAACACTCCTCCAACAACGCCTCCGATAATGATGCCTTTTAAAAGCTTGCTATTTTTCTCGTCCATTTGAAAGTCGTTCGTTGTTGAAGTTGTATGCTGTGTTGTTGGAATGCTTTCGATGTTACCTGCTGTTTGAATACCTTCGTTTGTTTGTACCATGATTATTCCTCCTAAATAAGTATGATCGTTACTGTTGGTTATGTAATTCCCAGCCTCTACGATTGTTAAACACTTTATTTAGGAAACAAAAAAAGGATCTGCTGTTTGTGCAGATCCTCTCATGTTAGATTGAGCGAATAATTCCACCCTCGACGCGCTGTGTCGCTCCATTAATTGCCGATGCTTTATCAGAAGCAAGGAAGACAATTGTACTTGCCACTTCCTCTACTGTTGCAAATCGTTGAATAAGCGATGTCGGCTCATTGTCTTTAAAGTAATCTCTTGTAAAGGCGCCTAGCTCTTTATTTTCAGCTTTTGCAGCTCCCTCAATAAAGTTTTCTACACCTTCAGTCCACGTTGGACCAGGTAAGACCGCATTGACCGTTACTTTTGTTCCTTTTGTCATCTCAGCCATGCCCCTTGATAAGCTGATAAGTGATGTTTTCGTCACTGAATATGGAAGCATTTGTGGAAGAGGCTTCACTCCCGCCTCACTTGCTAGATTTAAAATGCGGCCTTGATTTCGTTTTAGCATTTTAGGAAGGTAATGACGTGATGTACGTACAGCCGTCATCACATTTACTTCAAAATATTCCATCCACTCTTCGTCTGTAACTTCTTCAAAGTTTTTCACTTCGAAGAACGCTAGGTTATTAACAAGCACGTCCACATCTCCAATCGAATCGACCTGCTCAAGGAATTGTTTGCTTTGCTCTGGCTTAGAAAGATCGGCTGCCACACCGTGAACGGTTCCATGAGCAGAAAGCTCTTTCACCACTTTATCGACCTTCTCCTGTGTACGACCATTAACAACAACGTGCGCGCCTTCTTGTAAAAAGTGCTCCGCAACAGCCTTTCCAATTCCTGCTGTTGATCCTGTTACAACGACTAATTTCTGCTGAAGGTTTAATTCCATTTATCTCTCATCCTTTTCTATGTAAATTGATTTGTCGAGTATATCAATCCAAATTAGTATAAACCAGTCATCTGCTCATTATGTCATTGTTCGCCACTCTAGCATGTTGGTGGTTATTCAAGTATAATGAAGACAGCTTCCGCTTGGTGAGTAAGTGGATACATATGCTTTCAAAAGAAGTGAGGGATACGATGTTAGAAATAACAAGTTATACAGTAGAAAAATTAAAAGATCCGTTTGGTATTTTAAGCGGAGATCGTTATGAATTCTTTTTAGATGTAGACGTTCCAGAAGACGATGAGCTTTACAACGAGAACGGGCTCCGCTTAAAGGTTATTTTAAGCGTTACGGACGAGGAAGCAAAAATCGTTCAATACCATTTTTATGATCGCAGCACCGACAAATACATCGACTTTTCGTTAGAAGAAGATGAGGAGCAAATGGTGCTCGCGTTCTGTAAGGAACGCACGTCAGAAGCTGAAGAACAATAAGCAATCACAAAAAAAGCCGCAGCTGCGGCTTTTTCTTATATGAACACTAGCTCTTCTTGCTTGTATCCATGGTGTGGCCAGTGGGATTTTCGGTCTTTGTATACTTTTTCAATATGATGATGAAACGCTGGATCTAAAATGGTTTCTCGACTAATGTCTTTATACACGCGGCAAAGCTCCAGACGCTCGATAATTTCCGTTGACGTTGGCAATGACTTACTAAGCATCCACTCGACGTAATGAACTACCTGATCGTCTAACGATAGTAGCGACTGCAGCTCCTGTGGCGGTTTATTTTTCACAATCGGTACAAAATGACTCATTAGCTCCGTTTTGGTTTTTAAAATGTGCTCCTTTACTTTATCCTCAAGCTCTTTGCTATACGTTTCTATTAATCCTTTTACTTTTTCATATTCTTCCTCAAACCGCTTTTTATCCTCGACAAGGATGACACGACCATAGTGTGGTACTGAGCGCGTGTAATCTGCTCGAAGCTTGTCCACGTGTTTTTTCATCGGTTTTGTGAGCAAGGAAAACGTATCGTCAAATAGCGGGTATGAGGTTCTAACCTTCTCTCCAACCCCTTTTATTGACGTATTGTTCCAAAGCTCTCTTGGGATGGTGATCACAAACTGATCTAAGCGGGCGCCGGTAAATGTAATATCCACAAACTGTACGACATTACGATATTTTTCTAGCCATTCGATTAGACGTATTTCCTTCATTTCTCCCTCTCCCCTGTGCCTGTCCACTTTTTATTACAATCTATGCGCCCGATTCTTTTTTATGCCAAAAAGCGATCGTTTTTTAGGAAAGATTCATCATCATTTCACTAAAAACGACCGCTGCATTAGTTGTTTGCTTGTTTTTTTAGATCGAAATATTGCTGCCTCATTCGCTGAATGACTTCCTTTTGTCCTGAAGTCGCGGACATAACCGCTCCTTTGATCGTTTGCTCAATATCATATAGAGATTTAGTAGACAGATGAATATGCTCATTTTCTTGAAGTACGTAGGTTAAATGTTCAATAAAATCAACGGGGTTCATTAATTTTTCCATGCTCGTTCCTCCCTCTGTATATGCTTTTCTTTGTTGCCAAATTACAAAAAAACTATACCTTTAAAAAGGAAATAAAATCCATGTATAATAATTGCAAGGGTGAATAGATTGATGGGCGTTATAAAAGGTTTTTTCGCTGGTATTGGTATATTCATAGTAGGGCTTCTGTTTTTATTCGTAGTAGGAGGATCCTCACAACTGGCGGTAATTTTTGCGATTTTATATCTTGCGAGCGTGGTCATGTTTTGTACTTGCTTAATTCTTTACCGATTAAAACCGGCTTCTGAAAAAGATTCGGCTTAATTATACAAAAACAGTGTACGAGAAAAAGCCACCCCAAGTCAGAGTGGCTTTTCTTCTCTTAAAAGAGACCTTTGATTCCTTTTTTAATCGGTGGTAGTTCAAGCTTTCCTTCCGAGAAGAAGCTTTTAATTAAGTACTCGGAGTAATGCACAGCTTGCTGATACGTAATTTTTCCTGGAAGCGGCGGTTCAATATCTGTCACACAGTCAATAATGACCGGTTTCTCATCAAGCGCAGCTTTTCCGAGCGCTTCGCGTAGCTCTGCACGATTTGTGACACGATACCCTACACCACCACACGCCTCTGCAAAGGCGGCAAAATTCATTTCTGCTAAGTCTACTGCATAATCCTGATGACCGAGTGACTCCTGCTCATATTTAATCATGCCAAGCTTTTCATTGTTCAATACCACCACGACAATCGGAAGCTTATAGCGAACAGCCGTTACAAAATCATGCATGACCATTGTAAACCCACCGTCTCCACAAACGGCTAGCGCCTGACGTTCTGGAAACGCCATTTTGGCGGCAATCGCCCCCGGTAATCCACAGCCCATTGTTGCTAGCCAACAGGACGTGATAAATTTTTGATTGGTCATTCGGAAATAACGCGCCATCCATACCGTCACGTTTCCGATATCAACGGATAAAATGGCGTCATCTTTCACAAATTTTTGAAGCTCACCCACCACCTGAGAACCTTTTAGATGCTCGCTTTCTTTTTCCTGATCTTCGTTCATATCGTGCCACCATTTATTCATGCGCTCTTGACTTTTTTCGAGTAAAAAGCGGTTTTCGTTTCGCTTCACTCGCTGATTTAGCCAACCAAGCACTTCCTTTGTATCACCTACTAGCCCAACATCGATCGGATAGCGCTTTGATATTTTGGTCGGATCAATGTCAATTTGCAGTGCTTTTACGCCGTTTGGCAAGTATTGACGATATGGAAAGGACGTACCAATAAGAATCAGTAAGTCTGATTCGTGTGCCGCCTGATAAGCAGGCTTTGTCCCTATTTGTCCAAGTTGTCCCATGCAGTACGGATGTTCGTCTGGAATGACGCCTTTTCCTGCTAAGGTTAAAATAATCGGCGCGGCTATTTGTTCTGCGAAAGTCAGCAATTCTTCACGTGCGAAAAGAGCTCCCTTCCCAGCTAAAATAACAGGTTTTTTTGCTTCGTGAATCAAGTCGAGCGCACCCATTAAGTCAGTTTCACCCGGAAAGATTTTAGGGTGTGTGCGAACAGATGAGCTGAGCTCTGATTTATTATTTTTGTACTTTCGTGCGACAATGTTATCAGGAATTGTTAGAACCGCTACTCCTTTTTCTGCGTAAGCAGTACGGATGGCCTGATTTAGTAAGTCAGGCAAATGCGTTTCAGTTGTGACCGTTTTATTGAACACCGCCACATCGTCAAACATACGCTCTAGATTGATTTCTTGAAATGACTCCGTACCTAGTTCTTCTGAGTGTACTTGCCCTGCGATAACGAGCATAGGAACACCGTCTTCTTTTGCATCGTACATTCCGTTCAATAAATGAATGGCTCCAGGCCCTGCGATCGCTGTACAAACCCCAATTTTCCCCGTAAGTTTTGCATAACTTGCTGCTGAAAGCGCCGCAACCTCTTCATGACGTACTTGAATAAATTTTATGTATTTCTGATTTTTGCGCAGATCTTCAATAAACTCATTAATAGAATCGCCTGGTAGTCCGTAAATATGGTCGACTCCCCAATCGAGCAATTGATTAATGATCACTTCACCTGTACGTTTTTCAAACAAAGAAAATCCTCCTCTACGTAACGTTATATGTTTGTTGTTCCCAATCATATTTTTCTTTAAACAGAAACATTTCCCAAAATACAACTATTGAACCGTTCCAAATAAACACGCAATTCGGTATAATTATACCTGTGTCATTTTACACAGCACAGGAGGGTTTATTGGTAATGGTTATTAATCACGTAAACAACGCACAAGGTCAGCGTTTAACAAACGGATGGAATCTATTTTTTGACAATCACCTTACATTATGGAAAAAGGATGAACAGTACCTACTGTTAGATACGAATAAAGAGGTTGTATTAATTTTTGCCTTTAAGCGCGAAGAACTAATTATTGAAAAGGTTGAAACATGGCGCTATCAGCTTAAAATCAACTCGGACAAGCAGCGTTTGACTTACATAGGGAAAGAGACAGAGTTTCCGGTTGAGGGGTAAAAAAAAGAATGGTCCGAGGACCATTCTTTTTTTATCAATGAATGATTGGTAGGTCTAATGTAGAAACAATTCCTCCGAATAACACAGCAGTATAAATCGCATAAGTCAATAGTTTTTTCATTCTAGCTTCCTCCTTTCATAAATACCATTTAAAAACTTTATAACAATATATTACCATATTAGTATACTTTTTTACTGCATCTTTTTTACTATTTTTAAAAAAATTATGAACTTGAGGAAGTATTTAGCAACTTGAAAGTCTCTTCTTTAACTATTTCTTCCATTTTATCATTCTTTTGAACGTTAAAAATGGATGTAGATTTAGATAAATACTCATAGCCTTCTGTTACTTCGCCCATTTTGAAAAGTGCGTTTCCTGCTTGATAATAAAACTCTCCAAATAAGTATAAATTATCTTCGCTGATGCATATTCCAATACCCAAGTTACTAAATTTAAGACACTCATCGTATTTTTTTAATTTTAAAAGCACTTGTGTTAAGCCGTATAAAATTCTCAAATATACTTTTCTATTTTTTATTTTGTACATTTTTTCTAAAGATGTTAAAGCTTTCATAAAAATATCGTGTGCTTTCTCTAGCTCATTATTATCATAATGAATTGCCGCAATGCTGTGAAGAATTTGGATTTCCTCTTCTCTTAGATCCGTTTGTTCCCTGTTCGTTGTTTCCAAAGCCTTATATAATAACTCAATAGCTCTATCTTTATCTTTGTTAATGTGATAATAACAAATAGCTTTATGCCATAAAAAAAACTGAATATTGTCGGGCCCTTCAAAAATAGGCATTTCCTCTTCACGCTTCACAATTTCATACAGCGCTTTGTATTCGCGATCACGTACGTAATTCCTCATAAGCGTCTTCACGCTGTTAACGTAGTCGACGTTTTGATTCCAGTTTGTTTCGAAAAAATAGGTGATGGGGATGCCTAAGCGTTTTGCTAGGGTATGTAGCTGTGGAAGCGTCGGGTATTCGTCCCCTTTTTCGATTTTTTCTAGGTCTTGTGGTTCGCATATTTGTTTTGCTAAGTCGTTTTGAGATATTTCTAGAGACAGCCTTAATTCTTTTATTTTTTCTCCGATGTTATATTCCTTCATGATTTACACCTCCATTATCTCTGACTCGTACGCTTCCTATCTTATTATCGGCTTTTCCTTCATACTTTGGATGCATATTGTATACAACTTTTACTACCTTCCTTATTCTCCTTTTACGTACCGAAACCCTTTCGACAATTGGACGAATTATTTTCCTTTATTAAATCTATTTTCAATGTCATCACGTATACCTTTGGAGCGATTCGTGTTCCGGTCAAATCCCCTGCGAATAAAATTATCACCATATTTTTCATTTAGTTTCTCCATCGTTTTGAGAAGCGGCTCTTGTTTTGCCTCTTCTTCAAAGGAAAAAAGGTCCAACTGCTTTAAGGCATCGTGTTTTGCCTCTACGTTCATAGCGGTTACGCCAATAAGACGAAGCGGGTCACCGTTCCAGTTTTTCGTAAACAACTGAGCAGCACTTTGAAAAATAGCGCTCGCTTCGACGATCGGGTTAGGAAGTGAGCGGCTCCTTGTAATGAGCTTACGATCCGAATATTTCAGCATAATTTGAATGGTCGATGATACGACTTCTTTTCGCTTCATACGTGCACTGACCGTTTCAGACAATCGTTGAATAATTTCTAGTGCAGCATGCTCATCCGTGACGTCCGCGGGTAGCGTAGTAGAGTTGCCAATGCTTTTAAATTGATGAATAGATTCTGGGTCAACCTGCCGATCATCCACTCCATTGGCTCGATTCTTTAAACGTATTCCGTTCACACCAAGCGTACTTTTCAATGAAGCATCATCTGCCTTAGCTAAATCCTCAATCGTATAAATATGAAGCGTGCTTAATTTTTCTGCCGTTTTCTCGCCAATTCCATGCATATCTGAAACTGGACGAGCCCAAAGAAGAGTAGGAATATCGCGTTTACGTAATACTGTAATTCCGAGTGGCTTTTTCATATCGCTAGCCGTTTTTGCCAAAAATTTATTTGGCGCGATGCCAATTGACACTGGAATTTTATACTGTTCTAACAGTTCCTTTTGTATATAAGTAGCTATATCAAGCGGTGCGCCCATTTCGTAGCAGTCGGTAATATCAACATATCCTTCATCAATTGATGCTGGTTCAATAAGCGGCGAAATGGTTGATAAAAATTCAAACATCTGCGCCGACACTTCACGATAAAGCGGAAAGTTCGGCTTACGCACGATAAGCTCAGGGCACTTTCGCTTCGCTTCCCATACCGTCATGGTCGTATAGACGCCTCTGCTTCGGGCCTGATAGTTACACGTCACAATGATCCCGCGTCGTTCCTTCGGATCCCCTGCGATAGCAAGAGCTTTTCCTTCTAGTGATGGATCATGTGCCGTTTCGACAGACGCATAAAAAGCATTTGCGTCAACGTGTAAGATGACGCGCCCGTTTTTTGGATACATGGATTTCAATCTATCACCTTATTTCTGTTCTCTACATTCATTATACTATATGGCTATTTTCAAACTACCATTAGTGGCTTAAATCACGTAAAATAAAAAACGAGACTACAATCAGTCTCGTTTTTAAAAAATGCTGTATGTAAGGTGAGATACGATGAATCGTTACCATTGCTGTGCTACTTGTCAACATTTTAAAGCGGAAAAAACCGCCGATGGCATGAACTATTTCTGTACACGTCTTCAGTATGAGACAAAACCAACCTATCAGTTCACCTGTTGGGATCCAAAAGAGCATGTTCGAAAACTCATTCAGAAGGAAAAACAATCTTAATTAGTTCACATGATCGTAGGAATACAGCTCCGTCAGCCATTGCACAAAATAAGCCTGAGGAATTAAAATGTCTTGTAGGGGCTGATCCTTCAAATCTTGAAAAGAAAACTGCTGCATTAAATACTGCTGCCATTTAGCCGGTACGTCTTTTGCAATCAAAAAGGCTTTCGCAAAATGAGCACGTTCTTCACTTTCTAAATCAGCTAGCCACTGAGACTCGTCCATCTCGTATTTATAGTGAAACAGCGTATACTTTTCGCACCAGTAGACGAAGTCTTGATGTGAAAACATATTTTGCCCATCACACACGTCACTCAGTAAGCTCATTAGCTGTTCGACGGTGTACGGCGCTTGAATAACACTTTTATTTCGCGCGTTCATTGTCATCACAATCCCCTTTCCTTCAGACATTCGCAAACTTCTTGATTAGTTACAGTGTACAAGAACTGTTACGAAGTGAAAAGAGACTTTTTTCTAGGGGTCTTAAGTTCGTGAAAATTCCCACCTGCTGCTTCTATTTCATAAATTAAACACTTAATCTAGTTGCTTCCTTCACGAAAGGCCTTGTCCATTACGCGATATGCCCAGCGTATCACTAAAAACAGCACGTAATCTGTGACGATGATGGCCGCAATCATTAAAGGAAGAGTAGGCCACGGGAAGACTAGCTGAATAAGCGTGATCGCCAAAATGAAAATAGCCCCTATGATAACGGTCAATTTTTTACCGTGTCGCTTCCAAACTTGTTCCATTTTATTGCTCCTTTTTGTTTTTCTTTCTCATCAATATTTATTATACTAAAAGTATAGGGAAACGTCTCTTACGCCCGTCTTTTGAAGATTTTTTTGGAAAAAGTTTTCATTTTAGAGGAATTGGGTATACAAGCAACAAATTAGTATTATAAGTGCCATGCATTCTATAATATAATGATAAAAACACGATTGATTGTGAAGGGAGAAATAAGAATGAGTGAACAACAGAATAATCAGCAAGCTCAAATCGGAAAAGAAATTAGCGTAAAAGGTATGATCAAAGCGATTTTCAACGATATCGCTCATATCCAAGTAGGTAGCAAAGTCATTACTGTGAATATAAAGGACTTAGGTATGCAGTAAGCTTGGTTATATTTTTCTCTTCTTGTTCTTATACGCAACAGAAGATTCTTTCAGAGGCTAAGTGATACACGATCACTCAGCCTCTTTTTTCTGTTCATGCTCATTTAAAATTTCTTCTATCTCTCCTACATCTCCCTTAGCGTTAATGATTTGTAACAGCTCTGTCATCTCCGTGCTTTCTTCTTCACGTTTGTTCACCGCATCCACCTCCTAATTTTCTTATCATGCCCCAATTCTCCTATTTTTTAAAAATATTCGTTTTCTTACACATATGATGTAACTTTTTCCATCAGCATCCCGTCTAATTAGTAAGCAACAATGAAAAGGAGATGGGATGAACATGAAACGATCAATACCGCTACTCCTAGTAGCAAGCACTTTTTTAGCATTGACAGCATGCGGAACGGAGCAGTCAAGTCCTCAAGCCGCTCCTACGAGTGAAAAGAAACCAGCTGAAAAAACCGAAGCACCGAAGAAAGATACGTCAGCTTCTGATGAAAACAACAAGGTTCGCCTTCCTGAAACAAAGTTAACGTATCAAATGGAAGGAATGCAAGAGCAAAAAAATGCCTTCTTAAAAACGAGCAAAAACCAAAACTATACGCTTTATGTCATAGACGGGTATGATTTAACGGAAGAAGAACCGAGAAAAGACGTGATTACGTATAACGAAAATGACAAGCTATGGATGAGAGTAGAAGTGCTAGAAAAGGGCCAAGATTTAAGTGATGTAAAGGCGAATTCGATGGAGACGTTAAAAGCAGGATACGGAAACGTGAAGGAAGTAACGGATTTCTCAAACGATAAAAACGATATTGACAGCGTATTTACTGGGCAAAGTAAAACAGAAAAAGGCGCTGTCTATCTGTTGAAAGAAACAGAAGATCACCCTGCGCTTCGCCTTACAATGTTTGCACCTCTGGAAACCGAAAGCTTTGAGCCATTTTTAGAAATGGCACGCACGATTCAAATCAAATAACAAAAAAGGCGTCTCATGCGTGAGATGCCTTTTTTATGCTGCCTGCTTTCGTTTATATTTCCACATCATATATCGATAACGGATCGTACAGCCGATACAATAGCCCATTAGCGCCACTCCTGCTGCTAGAATGACCATGATACCGAATGTATAACCAAGCACTGACAGATCAAATTGAAAGGAAAGAAACGAGACAATTAAGCAAATCGTTGCAATCCATTGATTAAATAATTGCTGTGCGGCATCCTCCATTTGATAAGAGCGCTTCGGTAACAATCGGCGTCCTGCCATAATGAGCGGATTTCGTTTACTAATTAGCGTGGTGACTCCAATTACAATCGGAAGCAGCAAGATCCAAGATGAAAACAAAAGTCCAGCTAAAGTCGTTAAAACGATAAAAAGCTGATTTGTCTGAACAAGCGGTTTTGGAATTCCCATCGACAATCCTCCTTTTTTATTCATTATACCGATAAGTTTACTGAGATAAAAGATTTTTGTTTGAAAGAACATCGCTGTTCCTTTTCCACTAGCACTATGCCTAGAAGAGACTTCCCTTTGTGAATAGAGGGAAAAATTCCCTCTCAAAAAAAGTCCCGGTTGCATGTTTGACTTCATTCACAGAGGGAACACTTTATCTAGAATTTACAAGATGAAAGGATGACTTAACGATATGAGTACAAACGAAAAAATCTTAATGGTTGTAACGAACGGACATACAATGGAAAACGGAGAGCTTGCTGGTATTTGGCTGACTGAGTTCTCTGAAGCATATTTAGAATTTAAAAAAGCTGGTTATGAAGTTGCGGTAGCAAGTCCAAAAGGCGGTAAGTCTCCTGTAGACCCAAACAGCTTAACTGATGATGTAACAGCTGAAGATAAAGAAGCTGGAAAACTGCTTGAAGAAACAAAACGTCTGTCTGACGTAAGTTCTCAAGAATTCGCAGGTATTTTTGTCCCAGGTGGACACGGTACAATGTTCGACTTCCCAGAGGACGCACATTTACAGCGTCTTTTAACAGAGTTTGCTGAAGACGACAAACTAATTGCAGCAGTATGTCACGGGCCGGCAGCTCTTGTTGGTGGGAAACGTGCAAACGGCGAACCAATTGTAAAAGGTAAACGAGTTACGTCATTCACAGACTCTGAAGAAGTGGATACAAAACTTGATAAGTACATGCCTTTCTTACTTGAAACAAAGCTTCGTGAACTTGGTGCAGAGTTTGTAGCGAAGGACAATTGGACAGATCATATTGAAGTTGATGGGAAGCTTCTTACAGGCCAAAATCCACAGTCTACGATTAGCTTAGCAAAACAATTTATTCGCGTTTTAAAAGACGGTAAATAATAAAAAATGCCTCTTCCATTTGGAAGAGGCATTTTTTTATTTTAAATCAAGAAGCTTTTGCTTCAAGTCGATTTCCATCTGATGAAGCTCTTGTTCAGCACTGTGACGCTTTGAGCGACCTTCTTGCTGAATTTGTAGCACTTCCTCAAGCGTTGTTAGCAAGTTTTCCTGCGTCTTTTTCAGCGTTTCGATATCCACTACTCCGCGCTCATTCTCTTTTGCGACCTCAACTGTATTCTGCTTTAACATTTCCGAATTTCGCGTGAGAAGCTCATTTGTCGTTTTCGACACTTGGCGCTGTGCTTCCATTGCTCGCTTCTGACGCAACAGCGTCATGGAGATTACGATTTGGTTTTTCCATAGTGGAACCGCTGTTAAGATGGAGCTTTGAATTTTCTCTACTAACGTCTGGTTCACTTCTTGAATTAGACGAATTTGGGGTGCGCTTTGAATCGCAATTTGACGACTTAGCTTCAAGTCATGAATTCGCTTATCTAGACGATTCATAAACTGATTTAAATCGTTCACTTCCTGCACTTTTAAATAATCTTGGCCGTCCTGTGCCTGAGATTGTAAGGCCGGAAGCGTTTCGCTCTGCAACTGTTCAAGCTTATACTCAGCCCCGGCGATATAAATATTCAGTGCTTCATAATACTGCTTGTTTTTCTCATATAAATTTTCTAGCATCATAATGTCGCGGTACAATAGCTGACGCGAGCCTTCTAGCTTGTCAGAAATTTTGTCGATCTCTACGTTAATGCTTTGATATTTCGATAAAATGCTTTGAACAGGCTTTGACACACCGGAAAAGAGCTTGCCGATTACACCTTTTCGCTTCATCCCGAACTCATCTGGGTTCACTTGATTAATTTTCAGCATCAGCTCGGTAATTACATCGCCGACGGGACCTGCATCCTTTGTTTGCACGTGCTTTAAGACAGACTGTGAGAAATGAGAAAGCTCTGACTGTGCAGCGGTTCCATATTGTAAAATTGCCTGCTGATTTTTGTAATCAATTTGCTCGGCGATTTTTTTCGCCTTTTCCTGATGCTCAGGTGTTAAATAAGCAAAGGATTTCTTCGGCTTTTCCTCTTGTAAAGAGGTTTCCTTCTCTTCTTGGATCGTTGGCATCGCAAACGGATCATCCAATAATTCATCAAGGCTGTTTTTTGATTCAAATTCCTTCATGTTCAATCCCTCCTGTCCTATTACTCAATCTTTTTTGTGGAAGTAGGCCTCCATCGCTTTTCGTCCTCAAACGCATCTTTTAAAATCTTCAATTCTATATTTAAGTTTTCCATATCACTTTCAAGCGCCTTTTTTAAAAGACGATCGTATTTATTAACCATTTCATCAATCATCTCTTCTGCGTCTCGAAGCGCATCACGTACTTCCATGTTTTTGGTTGGCTTTGTCGCTAAAAACAAGTAGCGTTCAATCACGGTCACGGTAGAGGGTAAATACGTTTGGAAAAATGGCTGGGTATCCACGTATCGAATAGGCTCTTTATCCACCATGTCAATGATGCTTTTCGCCACTTTATATAGCTTTGTCAGCTGCATCCACATTGTGACAGACCGTACTTTAAAACGGCTGCTGCCAATCATTTTTAAATGCTTCTTTGCTTCACGTACTTGATGCTTGATATACGCAATTTCTTCTTTATATGGATCACGTTTCGTTAATTTTTTAATCACGAGCGCCCCTCCTGTTGTCGTCATCAGTGCTCCTGATACGCCTACACCCGAAACGGCCGATAACCACATATTCATATCTAAACCGTAGTGAAAAGCCGGGATGGACAAAAGCCCAATTCCACCTGCTGAACTGCTCCATTTTATCATTTGAGAAACTTTCATATCCGCGTTCCTCCTAATTCTATCAACCATTTTCTTCTAATTGTAACCATTTTATCACACCTTCACATGAAACCTCAAAGGTTGTGAGTATTCCTCTTACTTATACGAATAGAACAGAAATAGGTTTCAGAAAAACAGAAAAAAGGACGTGAGCGCATCACGTCCTTTTTATGGAAAGGCTTTTATTCAGCTACTTTTACAATTTGCTTCCCAAGGTTCTCACCTTTAAATAAGCCAAGGAATGCATCAGGTACATTTTCAAATCCGTCTACGATATTCTCTGCGTATTTGATTTTCCCTTGTGACACCCACTCACCTAATTCCTTCATGCCTTCTCCGAAATGCTCTGCATAATCATTTACAATAAAGCCTTTCATTAGGGCACTGTTGATGAGAAGACGTGTTTGAATACGTGGCCCTACGTCCACCTTTTCAAGATTGTACATCGAGATTTGGCCGCATAATGGGATACGTGCGCCTTTGTTGAACAACGTTGCTACCGCATCTGAAATTTCGCCACCAACATTCTCAAAGTATACGTCCACACCGTCTGGACATGCTTTTTTCAAGTCAGCGCGAATGTTTTCCGTTGTTTTGTAGTTAATGACTTCATCAAAGCCAAGCTCTTCTTTTAAATATTGAATTTTCTTTTCAGATCCCGCGATTCCGACAACGCGAGCTCCTTTGATTTTCGCGATTTGTCCTACAACCATTCCTACTGCACCAGCTGCTCCTGATACGACAACCGTTTCACCCTCTTTCGGCTGACCGATGTCTAACAGCCCGAAATAAGCTGTTAATCCTGGCATTCCTAGTACGCCAAGTGCTGTAGAAATTGGTGCTACGTTTGGATCAATTTTTTGAAGGTGCTTTGCTTTTACAGTGATGTAGCGTTTCCATGGTAGGTATCCCACTACATAGTCACCTTTTTGCAAGTGATCGACTGTAGACTCTTCCACACGACCAACAATGCCACCGTTTAATGGTTCGTTTACTTGAAATGGTGGTACGTATGATTTGGCATCATTCATACGAGAGCGCATATACGGATCAACGGATAAGTATAGCGTTTGAAGAAGCACTTCTCCTTCTTTCGGTGCTTTTACTTCTGTTTCCTCGTACTTGAATGTGTCTTTTGTTGGCATTCCTTTTGGACGTTCTGCTAAAAGTATTTGTTCGTTTTTCATCATGGTTCCCACCTAACATCATAAATTTTTTAATAGGTACAACTCGTATTTTGTCATTTATGACCCTTCTCATTCAAACAAAATGCTTATGTAAGTTGAAGCCTATATTCTCTCTATACCCTTTTTCGACTTTTTATGATCATTTTCCTCCTCAAAAATGGAAGCGTTCACAAAATAATTACTATACTGATCGGTATAGTGGTTCTCAAGACAAAAAAGAAGCACTTCGAAAACTTGAAGTGCTTCTAACAATCCTATTTCACCCGTTGTAGTCTCAGAGCATTAAGTACGACCGAGACAGAACTAAACGCCATCGCCGCACCTGCTACCCACGGTGCTAAAAGACCAATGGCTGCGACTGGAATTCCAAGCGTATTGTAGCCCATCGCCCAGAAGAGGTTTTGCTTAATGTTTCGGATGGTCAGCTTACTCATATGCACGGCATCAGCAATTCCGTTCAAATCACCGCGCATTAACGTAATATCTGCTGCTTCCATCGCTACATCTGCTCCTGTACCAATTGCCATGCCAATATCAGCTGTGGCAAGAGCAGGAGCATCATTAATGCCATCGCCTACCATCGCTACTTTCTTGCCTTGTGCTTGCAGAGCTTTTACTTCATTTGCCTTTTGCTCCGGCAAAACTTCGGCAATGACGTGCTTAATGCCAGCTTCTTTTGCAATTGCTTCTGCAGTAAGCCTGTTATCTCCTGTAATCATTAACACATCAAGACCTAGCTGCTGTAGTCGGCGAATGCCTTCTTTTGATGATTCTTTCATCGTATCTGCGACTGCGATCATGCCTGCATATTGACCGCCGACTGCCGCAAGCATGACCGTTTTGCCCTCTGCTTCGAGCCTGTTTTTTTCTTGGAGAATCGGCTCAATAGCAATTCCATGATCGTTCATTAGTCGAACCGTTCCAACAAGCACGTTCTCTCCCTGCACATCTGCTTTAATTCCGTACCCGGGAATCGTTTCAAAGTTCGTGACGGGAAGTTCAGTGTCTACTTCTATACCACGCACAATGGCTGCCGCAAGCGGATGTTCGGATTGCTTCTCCGCAGCACGTACATACGGAAGAAACGATTTGTCTCCGATAATATCCGTTACTTCGGGTTCTCCTTTTGTAATGGTACCCGTTTTATCTAGCACAATCGTCGTAATTCCTTGCGTAGCTTCTAAATGTTCGCCACCCTTAAAGAGAATGCCCTTTTCAGCTGCTCGTCCTGAACCAGCCATAATGGATGTCGGTGTTGCGAGTCCAAGCGCACACGGACACGCAATAACGAGAACCGCTATGAGTTTTTCTAGAGCACCTGCGAAGTCACCAGGCTGTACGACGAAGTACCAGATGATAAATGTTAATACGGCAAGACCAACCACAATGGGAACGAAGATGCCCGAAATTTTGTCGGCCATGCGCTGAATTGGCGCTTTTGATCCCTGTGCTTCTTCAACGACTTTTATAATTTGCGCAAGCGCCGTGTCTTTTCCTACCTTCGTTGCTTCCATTTTTAGAAAGCCGTTTTTATTCATCGTTGCGCCAATCACCTCATCACCAGGGAATTTATCCACTGGGATACTTTCACCTGTCAGCATTGACTCATCAACTGCCGAACGTCCGTCGATAATTCGACCGTCTACCGGGATCTTTTCACCTGGACGAACAGAGATAAGATCCCCTCGCGTAATCTCTTCAATCGGTACTTCCGTTTCCTCACCGTTTCTTACAACAAGAGCGGTTTTTGCTTGAAGTCCCATGAGCTTCTTAATCGCTTCGGATGAACGACCCTTTGCTTTTGCCTCAAACAACTTGCCAAGTAAAATAAGCGTGATTAAAATAGCACTCGTTTCATAATAAAGCTGTGTGGCTCCGTGATGACCAAGCGATTGAAAGGATAAATAAAGACTGTAAAAATAAGCGGCAGACGTTCCTAGTGCCACGAGTACATCCATGTTGGCACTTTTATTACGAAGCGCTTTGAATGCTCCTACATAAAACTGCATTCCAATGATAAGTTGCACCGGCGTAGCAAGCGTCAGCTGAAACCACGGATTCATAAAAATCTCCGGAACATAAATGAACGATGTAAAGGAAAAATGACCAACCATCGCCCATAAAAGAGGAAGTGATAATAAAAGGGACACGAAAAACTTCCACTGCTGCTTTTTAATCGCTTTTTCACGGTGATCAACTTCTGGCTTCTCGCTTTTAGTCGAAGCACCGTAACCAAGCTTACCTACCTTCTCAATCACATCTGCTTCGCTCATAACAGATGGATTGTATTCGACGGTTGCAGATTCTAGCGCTAAGTTCACGTTTGCTTTAAATACGCCTTCCATTTTGTTCAGACCCTTTTCAATTCGGTTTGAACAAGCGGCACACGTCATACCCGTAATGACGAAGTCAGCTTTATCTCTTACTACACCATATCCAAGCTTTTCTATTTTTTCCTCGAAAGCTTTTGGATTCGTAACAGACGGGTCATATTTGACTGTGGATCTTTCTAAAGCTAAATTTACGTTCGCCTCTTCCACTCCGTCCATTTTGTTTAGACCTCGTTCAATTCGGTTCGAACAAGCGGCACACGTCATGCCTGTTACTTGAAAAGTCGTTTCCTTTGTCTGTGACATGACCTCTCCTCCTCATACCTATGTAGGGTATATTTGTTCGTTAAAGAGAGCGTGCTAACCGGTTAGCACGCCTTTCGTTTTATACTACATCATAGCCTTGATCATCAATCGTTTCTTTGATTGTATCAAGACTTACTTTGGCTGCATCGTATGCTACATCCACTTTCCCTGATTCAAGGTGTACAGTGACGTTCGATACGCCTGCTAGCTCTCCTACACTACCTTCTACAGCTTTTACACAATGACCACAAGACATTCCTTGTACTTGTAACGTTACGTTTTCCATTTCACTCTCTCCTTTTATTATCAAAAATGATGACTTCTTTTATTTTTTCATAAGGCGCTGCATTGTGACAAGTAATTCGTCTACAACTTCTAATTCCCCGTCCTGAATACGCTCAACTACACAGTTTCTCATATGACCTTCTAATAGAATTTTGGATACTCCGTTTAGCGCAGATTGAATGGCGGAGATCTGTGTGATCACATCGTCACAGTACGTATCTCGCTCAATTAAACCTTTGACCCCTCGGATTTGTCCTTCAATTCGATTTAAGCGCGTCACAAGATTTTTCTTCGTTTCTTCTGAATGATGACTTTTACGCGCAGAATGACAGCTTTCTCCTGCATTCATCATTTCTTCATGATTTTCTGACATTAAGGCAGCCCTCCTTACATCTAATTTACCATACCCCCCTATAGTATGCAAGGGAATTACTCGTTACTCAAGACAACAAAAAAAGTAAGGAAGGGGATGATCCCCCCTCCTTACTTTTTGTCTGCTTTGTTGAAATTGTAGTCATAGTCAGATGGGTTGATTTTTTTGAATCCGTCCGGCTTGTAAAAGCGCAGTAGATCGCCATAAACCACTTTGTCTGATAGATTTAATTTCTTCTCGGCAATGTTTTCATATTTCTTATATTGACCTGCTTCCTTCTCAGGAATTTGTTCGCCCGTTTTCGTGTTGTAATACTTACTTCCAATGATTGAAGCTTCTGGTGTCATTACATCACCGTTACGGAACGGAACGATTTGTTGATGTTCTTTTGATAGTAAGTCTGTACCAAACTGGATGTAATCCTTCGTATCAACACCTAATAAGTGCATAAGTGTTGGTCGAACGTCTACTTGACCACCATACGTGTGGTTTACCCCGCCTTTTAGGCCAGGTCCAGTAATGAACAATGGTACTTTTTGTAGCTGTGCTTGATCGTAAGGCGTGATTTTATCTTTGCCTAGGATTTTCGCCATCGCCTTCTTATGGTTTTCAGAGATACCATAATGGTCACCGTACATAACGATTACACTGTTGTCATATAAACCAGATTTCTTCAGATCATCAAAGAACTGTTTCAACGCTTCGTCCATATAACGCGCTGTTTGGAAATACTGATCGACAGATGTATCGCCTGTATTGGCCGGTTGAATTGTTTTGTCTTCCTCATCTAACGGATATGGGAAATGGTTAGATAAAGAAATGAACTTCGTATAGAACGGCTGCTTCAGATCTTTTAGATACGGCATTGACTCTTTAAAGAACGGCTTATCTTTTAACCCGTAGTTCAGCGTATCTTTTGCGTTCATGTCGTAATAGTTCGCATCAAAGAACTTGTCATAACCAAATTGTTTGTACATTTCATCACGATTCCAGAATGTTTTATAATTCCCGTGAAATACTGCTGATGTGTACCCTTTTGTTTTTAAGATACCCGGTGATGCTTGATACGTATTTTGACCTTTCGTTGAGAAAACAGACCCTTGTGGTAGAGGGAACATTGAATTCTCCATCATGAACTCAGCGTCAGATGTTTTCCCTTGACCTGTTTGATGGTAGAAGTTATCAAAATACATCGTATTTTTGTCTTTTGTTAATGAATTTAAGAATGGCGTAACTTCCTGACCATTCAGCTTATAGTTGATCATAAAGTTTTGCAGAGACTCTAACGATACGAAAATAACGTTTTTCCCTTTTTCTTTTCCAAAATACTCAGGGTTTGGCTTCGCGTAGTTAGCACGCGTATAGTTCTTCACTTCAGCCACGTCACTGCTGTCTGCAAGCGCACGCTGTGCAGATGATTTGGAACTTTGAATCGCATCATATACCGTATAGTTGTAAGCACCTAGATATTTCACCAAGTAGTTACGGTCAAACGTACGTGTTAATAACTGTGGACGATCCGTTTCCGCTAACGCAAGGTTAACGCTGAATACTAAAACGGCTGTTGTAAACACAGTGACAATTGCACGTCGGTTAAGCTTCTTCTCTTTTGGTTTTGCCACTTTAAATAAAATAAGTGCAAGTAAAATAATCGTATCTGAGAAATAAAATACGTCAGATAAATGCATTAGTGCTAACACACTGTCACCCATTTTACCGAAGTTATCTGTTTGTGTTAACGTCGGCAAGGTGATGAAGTCATTAAAGAATCGGTAATAAACGATGTTTGAATATAGAACAAATGATAGTACGAAGTTAATTCCTACTAGTAATCCAAGCTGCTTTCTTCCTTTTGCTAATAGCGCAAACGCTAAGAAAAAGATAGCGGAGCTGAGTGGATTAAGAAATAGTAAAAACTTCTGCATGAAATTTTCAATACCTAAGTTAAATTCAATTCGATAAGCAGTATACGTTTTGATCCAGAATAACACAACTGCAAGTATGAAAAAGCCTATGCTTGAACCAAGCAGCGCTCGGCTTTTTGATGACACTTGTTTCATGTTTTCACCTCTTAATATAACAAATATATAGTTTTAGATGGCCTCTGAATAAAGAAAACTTCTCAACCAAATGATTACGATTGAGAAGCACATCAACATGTTACTTTCACATTTTAACTCTATAAAATTAAAAGTCAAATATTTTCTGGTGATGCTTTTAATTGATGATTGCTTCTCACTTTCCCGTTTTGCGATACAGCGATTAGACCAAGCAGGGCCTAGAGAATGACACCTTCGCAGTATATGCAAGCCGGGCGTTTTATTGCCTTCCTTTTACGTATCGCCCTTTAAAATGTAACTATTTACCTATTTTAAATAGTTACATTCGTTCACAAAATGTTCACTTTCTCATACGATTCGTGCGTTCTCCCCTTTATGTAGTACCCCCTCTGTACCAAAACAAAACCTTAAGCAAAATGAACAAGAGAAACTTCCGCGCTATGTGCATTTTCTCCGCTTAAAATAAGACGATAGAAAAACGAATGCCTTCAGTGAAGAAGACATTCGCTCGTAGGTGACTTTATTTACTTTATGCATGATCCCTTTAAAATAGGACAGCCTTTTACGCGTTTAAGAAATTGCCTTGGTCATTTACGTCCATATCAAGCGTATTTGTATTGCTTCGCTTTGTCGTAATATCCATAAAGTTTCCGGTGTTAAAGGACCCTGATCCTGCGTGGGTTTTAGCAGTAACCTTTGGTGATAATTTAAAAATATCTCCGAACTGTGCTCCTGCTGTTCCTGCATCAATACTTTGAATCGTTACGGCTCCTACGATCGCTGGCATATCGCTCGCTCCTTCTAGGTTTTTAATCACTATATGCAAACGCCTAGAAAAAGGTACGACATTTACATCGCTTCCGGGGCCTGAACGCCTAGTAGACGCAATCCTTCTTTTAATACGATTGTAACTGCCTTTACAAGCGTAAGACGAGCAATCTTTCCTTCATTCTCTTCTAAAATTTTCACTTTGCCGTAATATTTATTGAACGCTTGTGACAAATCAAGTACGTATTTACCAATTTGTGATGGATCATAGTGCTGAAAGGATCGCTCGATCACCGATGGAAATTGCGAAAGCAGTTTGGCTACTTCCCATCCTTCCTCGTCTTCTACTCCCTGTTCAGTACTAGCGGTTAAATCAACTCCAGCCTTCGTTAACAATGAGCAAGCACGAGCATGCGTGTATTGCACATAAGGTCCTGTTTCACCTTCAATTCGAAGCATGTCATCTAAGGAAAATTCAATGCTGTTTTTACGGTCATTTTTTAAGTCGTGAAAAATAACCGCCCCCACGCCCACCTGCGTTGCAACTTCTTCTTTATTTGGGAGATCTGGATTTTTCTCATTGATATTTTGCTTTGCTAGCTCAATGGATTGCTTCAGTACTTCCTCTAATAAAACGACCTTTCCTTTACGTGTGGACATTTTTTTTCCGTCTTTTAAAATCAAGCCAAATGGAACGTGCGTAAGCTCTTTTGCCCATTCATATCCAAGCTGACCGAGCACGTTGAACACCTGCGTAAAATGGACGCTTTGCTCATATCCAACAACATAAAGGGCTTTTGCAAAGTGATACGTTTCGTACCGATCAAGCGCAGCGGTTAAATCACGGGTTGCATATAGCGTAGCACCGTCTGATTTACGAATGAGGCAAGGAGGCAAGCCATCCACTTCAACCACATCTGCACCGTCTGATTTTACAAGCAGCTCTTTTTCTTCTAGCTTTGCAATGACGGCCTGCATTTTATCGTTGTAGTAAGACTCTCCGTTATACGAATCAAACGCCACTCCAAGCAGGTCATAAATTTTTTCAAACTCGCTAAGCGACTCTTCACGGAACCATTTCCAAAGAGCTGTTATCCCCTCGTCCCCTTGTTCAAGCTTTAAAAAGGTCTCCCGCGCCTGTTCATTTAGCGATTCGTCTTTCTCTGCTTCATCATGAAATTGAACGTACAGCTTAAATAGTTCTTCTATCGGTGCTTTTCGTACGTTTTCTTCTGATCCCCACTTTTTATACGCAACGATCAGCTTCCCAAACTGCGTTCCCCAGTCCCCAATGTAATTAATCTTCACAGCTTGATAGCCACACTTCTCCACAATGTTGGAGAGCGAATTTCCAATAACGGTAGAGCGTAAATGCCCCATTGAAAAAGGCTTGGCGATATTGGGTGAAGACATATCGAGCACAATTGCTTCATTCTTTCCAATATGGAGACTGCCATATTGTGACCCTTCTTCTAGCACGGTTTTAATAATTTGTCCGCTTGCTTTTTCTTTTTGAAAGAAGAAGTTTACGTACGGACCGTTTGCTTCAATTCGTTCAAATTGCTCATTTTCTCCTTCTAGCTCTTTTGCAATCAGCGCAGGTGACTTTCGTAGCATCTTCGCTAACTGAAAACACGGGAAGGCGTAATCTCCTAAAGAGGCATGCTTTGGTATTTCAAGCAGTTTGATAATTTGTTCCTTTTCAACCGTTCCGTTTAGTGACTTCGTTAAATATTCTACAACAGCAAATTGATCCACGTTCATCTCATCCTTTTTATGTGTATTGGCTAGAGATCAATAAAAAAAGCACTTCATCTCTACGTTAGAGACGAAATGCTTTTTTTCCGCGGTACCACTCTAGTTGTTCATATTTGAACCACTCATCTGATAACGGAATCTTTTCCGGTTAGCCCTACTTTTTTTCAGGTAACATCTCAGAAGTGCGCTTCGTACAAGCTTTTTTCATTGGGCTTTCACCATCCCCAACTCGCTTTTAAAATCACCTGTACTACTCTCTTCTTCACCGATCACTATGTTTTTTTACTATTATACGGCGTTTCAAAGATTATGCAAACATTTTTTTGATTATTTTTAAATTTCAAATATCCACTATGTTAAAATGAAGAAAAACATGGAGGAATTTGTTATGACATGGATAGATATCTCACATCCGCTTACCGAAAAAGTGGCCACATGGTCAGGTGATACCCCGTTTTCATATGAGGTCGTTTGGCCAAAAGAGGAAAGCGGATCGGTAAACGTCGGGAAAATTTCAATGAGCATTCATACGGGTACGCATATTGATGCGCCGTTTCATTTTGATTCAGAGGGCAAACGTGTGGGAGCGCTCGATGTCTCTGTTTATATCGGAACTGCAAGAGTGATCGACGTATCAGAAGTAAGTTGTGTGACGACAGAGCTGCTAGCTGACTATCTACCACTTCCACCGCGCCTTTTACTGAAAACGAAACCGCAAACGGACCCCAACCGCTTTCCTGATCACGTTACTGAGCTTGATCCACGAATTGGTTCGTGGTTGAAGGAGCAGGGCGTCGTACTTTTAGGGATTGATACAGCGTCCGTTGATCATTTAGAGAGCAAAGAGATGCTTGTTCATTACGCTCTGTTTGATAACGGTGTACATATTTTAGAAAATGCCTGGCTTGATCATGTGGCGCCTGGTGATTATGAGCTGATCGCGCTACCGTTAAATATTATCGATGCTGACGGAAGTCCGGTTCGCGCCGTCATTCGTCCACTCTGATAAGAGGCGTCACCTGTTTTTCGCTAGAAGTTGCGCTGTCTCCAATGATTCGGTGTAAGCGAATGCGATTGTACCGCTGAACCATAATAAAAGGAACATTAGCAATCAGTGCATACACTACCATCATCATACCGATAAAAGCTGGATTCCACAGAAAAAAGAGAAGGCTCGGTGGGATACATAGAAGGTGAGCAAACTCTGCACGCCTCGTTTCGCACAAAAAAAGCAGTAGGTTATGCCCCATATCACCGAGGGAACGCTTTGCCTTCCCTCCTTTAAATAAGCCCCCTGCTTCTGGAAGACGATCCTTCCACTTTTTTATACGTAGCTTGTCGTATAGGCGACCATTTTGTTCCCAGCCTCTCTCTTTGTATACCGACCCGTTTCTCATAAAGAAGCGGATCGGCAGCTTTGCACATCCATAGGAAATCCCAAGGTGCACGAAAAGCCATGTTCCTGCATTGACGATAATGCTCCAAACTGGGGAGAGTTCAATCAAGAATCCTTCCCTCCTTTTACCACAATATCTCTGCCCTTCCATGACACCTTTTTTAAAATCGTCATACAAAACAGTGAGTACGTAAAAACGATCGTAAAAAAGAGAATGTGGACGGGAAATAAGAAAGCGGTGAACCAGCCAAAGCTTCCGATCTTACTGAGGGACCAGCGAAACTGCAGAAACAGCAATCCGTATAGTGCCAGTAACACATACAGCCCCTCTCCTGATGCTTGAAACAGCTTGATCGCAATGGTCATACTACCTGTAATCCACGTGCTGATTAACAACAAATCATAAGGATTCGTCGCCGCTGCTCCAGAAGCGAAGCTCTTCGACCACCCGTTTACTAACGTACGAAAGCCATCGGGGTACATTCTCATTGAAATGGTTCCTTTTCCACTGATACAGCGAATTTTCCCGCCGTGACGAACAACGTGCTGCCCGAGCGCCATGTTTTCCACAATTTCCTGCTTAATGACGTCATGACCACCATAGTAAAAGTAGGCAGATTTAGAACAAAGCAGGCACTGACCGAATGCGCCCATCGACGACTCCCCGTTTGGCATAAATTTTGGGCGCATCGAGATCATCGTAATTAAATTAAAAAACGCTGATCCATACTCATACCAGTTCTCTACACGGTGATAGGGCTGGACCGATAGCCACCCTTTTTCGGTCGAATAGGCGTTGAGAAGCTTTTGAAGTCCTCCTTCATCTACAATAATGTCTGCATCTAAAAAGAGAAGATGTTCTCCCTGTGCCGCTAGCGCTCCGTTCCAGCACGCCCACGACTTCCCAAGCCATCCGTTCGGTAAATCAGGTACCGATATCACTCTTGCTCCGTAATAATTGGCAATCTCTGCTGTTCTGTCATCGGAGTGATCATCCATTACGATGATTTCAAGTGCGTCTGACCACTGAGAAAGGAGCGATTGTAGCAGCTGTTCAATGTTTTTCTCCTCGTTACGTGCGGGAATAATAACAGAAACGGCATTTCGCCCTTTCTGCAAAGATGTTCGTTTAATATACGAAATTCTCCAGATTAGACTCATTCCTAATATGACGGCCAAACCACTTACAATCCAGTTCATTTTTAACACCTTCCTTATCGATGAAACCATTTCATGTAGGTAGACAAAATTGAAATCGTGTCTTTTTTATAGGGATACCAGTTCATTTCTCGGTTGCGGCTCCCTTTTCCTGACATGATGGCTTTTACATTACAAAACGTATATAATCCCTCGGGTCCGTGATACCGACCGAAACCACTTTTCTTGCTTCCACCAAACGGAAGATGCATGTTTGAGATATTACGAACAACGTCGTTAATAAAACAATTTCCGGTTTCAAGAGCAGACACAATGTCTTCTGCGGCTTTAATATTTCGCGTAAATACGCTAGCATTTAGTCCATATTTCGAGTCGTTCGCCAGTCGAATAGCTTCTTCCACCGTCGAGAACGTCATAATCGGCATAACAGGCGCAAATGTTTCACTTTTCATAATCGTCATCGTATGATTGGCGTTTGTTAAAACAACGGGTGACCAGTGTGGATACAGCTGATCAAGCGTTCCACAAACGAGCTTAGCTCCTTGATCAAGCGCCTGCCTCACCTGCCGTAGCGCTTCGTTAAAGCCTTCAATCGTCGTCATTCCTCCCATGAACTCTTCCATTTCTTCCGTATACGTCTTCACCTTTTCAACAAACGTCTCAAGAATCGACTCGTGAACATACACACGCTCAATGCTGACACACACTTGTCCACTGTTCATAAAGCTTCCCCACACAGCAGCCCTAGCGGCACGCTCAATGTTGGCATCTGCTAGCACAATCATTGGGTCTTTTCCACTGAGCTCTAAGTCACACGGAATGAGTAGCGGAGCAGCTCGTTTTAAAATCTCCTTCCCTACTCCTTCGCTACCTGTAAAAAAGATTTTATTGGGCCCCTGCTCAATGAGCTGCTCTCCTATTCCTTTATCACCCCACGTAACTTGAATTACTCCTTCTGGAAGATTTAGCTCAGAAAGAAGCATTGCGACCTTTTCAGCTATCTTCGGGAGCCGTTCACTCATCTTTAAAATAATTGTATTCCCGGTTATGAAAGCTGAAATAAGGGGAAGAATGGAAAGCTGAAGCGGGTAGTTCCAAGGCGCAAATAGTAAGACTACGCCTAAGGAATCGTATTGAATATAGGAATGATTACCCCAAAAAGTAAGCGGAGTAGATCGTTTTTTAGGTGCTAACATAGCTTCAGCGTTTTTCTCGTAATAAGAGAGCGCATCAATTGTGGCTAATAAATCGCCTGTTAAAATATCTACCTTATGACGAAACGTTGCTTCATGTATGGCTTCTACCCATTCGTCAATGTCCTTTAAAAGCCGCTCTCGCAGTTTTTTCACGTAGCGTAAGCGCGTAGCTAATGTGGACATTTTCCATCCGGTGTGTGCCTGTCGAGCTCTTTTCATCATGATTTCTGCTGTACTTTGATCGTTATTCACGCTCATCGGTTCCTTCCCTATTAACGGTGTTAGTCTTCTGGACTAGTGTAGTCAAAAAATATGAATTTCATAAGGAGAGATGGTATGTCAAAGAAAGTTATTGTTATCGGAGCTGGTTTAGGAGGTTTGTCAACGGCAGTTCGTCTTGCTGTGGACGGATTTGATGTAACGGTATTAGAAAAAGGAGAACGTATTGGCGGGAAGCTGAATATTCGCAAAGGCAATGGATTTACGTTTGATACAGGCCCATCCATTTTAACGATGCCATGGGTACTAGAAAAGCTATTTGATAGCGCTGGACGAAACATTAACAACTACATGACGATCGAGCGCATTGAGCCGCAGTGGCGAACGTTTTTTGAAGATGGAAAAGTAATTGATGTGAGCAGCGATCTCCCGACAATGCTTGATGAAATTCGCGGGCTTTCTGAAAAGGATGCGAACGGCTTCTTTGATTATTTAGCGTACTGCAGCCGCATGTACGAATACAGCATGAAGAGCTTTTATAGTAAAAGCATTAGCGGTCTAAATGACCTGCGCACGATGCATTCCTTAAAGGAACTTCTGACGATGGATCCAACGAAATCGATGGACATGGCCACTCGAAAGTTCTTTGAGAGCAAGCACCTTCGCCAGCTGTTTAATTTCCTTGTGATGTATGTTGGCTCGTCACCATATCATGCTCCAGCGATTTTATCACAGCTTGCACACGTACAGCTCGGTCTTGGCATTTACTATGTAGACGGTGGCATGTACAAGATTGCAGAAGGTATTGGCCAATTATTAGATGAGCTTGGAGTTGAAGTTCGTCTGAATACACCTGTAAAAGAAATTTTGGCGACGGAGAAAAAAGCAACAGGCGTTGTATTAGAGTCTGGTGATGTGCTTCATGCTGATATTATCGTATCGAATTTAGAAGCGATTCCTGCTCATAAAACATTATTAAATAAAATTGTCGGTGCACATAAAACCGTCAACGAAATGGAGAAATTCATCCCATCTGTTTCAGGTTTAGTCATGCTGCTCGGGGTGAACCGGACCTATGATCACCTGGCTCACCATAACTTTTTCTTCTCTCGTGATCCAGAGCGCGAGTTCCATCAAATCTTTAACGAAGGAAAGCCTGCGGATGATCCGACGATTTATATCGGTATTTCCGCAAAATCGGACGGAACACACTCACCGGTCGGAAAAGAAAATCTATTCGTTTTGACACACGTTCCGCCTTTAAAAGAAGGACAGGACTGGTCACAGTTTACAGAAGGCTACCGCGAGCTTGTTTTAGCGAAGCTTGAGCGAATGGGCGTGACAAATCTGTCTTCTAGTATTGAATTTGAGCACCAATTTACCCCAAATACGCTCAAGGATTTATACGGAGCTAACGGCGGCTCGATTTACGGTGTCGCAGCAGATCGCAAGAAAAACGGCGGCTTCCGCATCGCAAACAGAAGCAAATTACTAAGCAACCTGTACTTTGTTGGCGGCTCCACTCACCCAGGCGGAGGTGTCCCAATGGTTACACTATCAGGACAGCTAACAGCGGATGCGATTGTGGAAGATACAGGAATCAAGCGTACCGTAAAGAAGAATATTGGGTAATAAAAAAGGCACTGCTTAAAAATAAGCAGTGCCTTTTTGGATTATTGTGCTGTTAAAATGATTGGACCTTCTTTTGTAATCGCAATCGTGTGCTCATACTGTGCAGACCAGCCGCCATCAATTGTACGAGCTGTCCAACCGTTTTTATCCATTTTGCTTTTATATGATCCCGTGTTGATCATTGGTTCAATCGTAAAGACCATTCCCTCTTTTAAGCGCGCTCCTTTTCCAGGAAGCCCGTAGTGAGGTACGTATGGATCTTCATGGATAGATGAACCAATGCCGTGACCAGTAAAATCACGTACAACAGAATAGCCTTCACCTTCAGCATACTTCTGAATAACGTGACCGATGTCACCGACACGATTTCCAATCACAGACGCTTCAATACCTTTGTATAGCGCTTCTTTCGTTACGTCCATTAAACGCTGCGTTTCGTCTGACACGTTCCCAACTGCATACGTCCATGCTGAGTCAGCAAGTGCGCCGTTTAAGTTTACAACCATATCGATCGTTACCATGTCCCCCTCTTGTAACGGCTTTTTACGAGGGAATCCGTGGCATACTTCATCATTAATGGATGCACAAGTTGCATATTTGTAGCCCTGATAGCCTTTTTGTTCAGGCGTAGCTCCGTGCTCTTTTAAAAATTTCTCTACAAATTTCTCGATTTCCATTGTTGTCACACCTGGTGCAATCATTTTTGCAATTTCGCGGTGACAAGCAGCGAGTACTTTTCCTGCTTCATGCATTAGCGCAATTTCGCGCTCGGTTTTTAACGTAATCAAATTAAATCCTTCCTTTCACTTTCACCTTGCTACACAAACTATATCATAGTCTTTATGCTTCTCACTACTCCAAGACCCTAGTATTTCCTAGTTTGGCACAAAGCAAAAAAATAAACTATTTTGGAAATTTTCTGTTTTTCATCCTTATCATACGCATAAACGGAATGTCTTATTGCCTACTGTGACAGAAAAAGAAGCTCTCATAACGAGCTCCTTTTGTCTTAAAAATTCATGCGTGATTGGCCACCGTCAACGTTCAATGTAGCGCCTACTACCCAAGACGCCTTGTCAGAAGCTAAAAACGTCACAACGTTTGCTACTTCTTCTGGCTTGCCAAAACGTCCAGCAGGGATTTGCTCCGCCACAAATTTCTTCATTTTTTCTGGATTCTCCTCTACACGCTTAATCCAGTTGCCTGTTGGATGAAGAATGCTTCCTGGTGCGACGCCGTTGACACGAATTCCATCTTTAATCACTTCATCAGCTAACGATTTTGTGAAGCTAATCATCGCCGCTTTTGCGTTGTTATACGTCACTTTCCCGCCGCTCTCACGACCAAAAATAGAGGTGATATTAATAATGCTTCCGCTTCCTGCAGCTTTCATTTCGTTCACCACTAGCTGACTGAGGTGAACGCCTGATACGTAGTTCAGCTCCATCGCTTCTACAAATGTATCAAGATCCGTTTCCATTGCCGTACTACCATTACTTCCACCTGCGTTGTTTACAAGTACATCAATGCGTCCGAAATCTTGCACAAATTGCTGAATAAGCTGTTCACGCTCTGCTTTTTTGGAAACGTCGACTTGATACGCTTTTATGTTTGGGTACTGCTGCTTCATCTCATCAAGTGATTCTTGTCCGCGTGCGGCAATTCCTACGTTCGCGCCTTCTGCTAAAAAGCTCTCTGTAATCGATTTTCCAATTCCTTTTGATCCACCTGTAATTAATACGCTTTTACCTTGAAGTCCTAATTCCATCTCATCTCGCTCCTTATGTACAAAAAATTAACGGATTTGTAAGTTTTTCATATTTTAGCATGGTATAATCGCTTTTGTTATAAAGTCTAACACACATTGAGGGATAACAATGAAGCAAACGTTTTCGAACGCACAAAAAATCAAACAGCTTTTTATGATTTTAATTCCCATTTTAATTACGCAGCTAGCCATGTTCTCGATGAACTTTTTTGACACGACGATGTCTGGGCACTTTAATAAACATGACTTAGCAGGCGTTGCTATTGGGTCTAGTCTATGGATCCCTGTTTTTACAGGATTAAGCGGTATTTTAATGGGCATCACGCCTATTATTGCCCAGCTTGTAGGAAGTAACGAAAAGAAAAAGGTTCCCTTTACCGTAATACAAGGTATCTATGTGGCGGTTGGGATGGCCGCTCTAATCGTAGTCATTGGCTTTTTTGTACTCGATCCTATTCTAGCTGGCATGAAGCTTGATCACGAGGTGCAGCGGATCGCCAAAGAGTACTTAATTGCTTTATCATTTGGTATTTTCCCATTATTTATTTACACGGTCCTTCGCAATTTCATTGATGCGCTTGGGCAAACGAGAACGACGATGCTTATTACGCTTTTTGCGCTGCCTATTAATATTGCTCTGAACTATTTGCTTATATTCGGTAATTTTGGATTTCCAAAACTAGGTGGCGTTGGATCTGGTTATGCGACCGCCATTACCTATTGGTGTATTTTAGTTCTGGCTGCTTTTATTATTTGGAAAAAGAGCCCGTTTTCTCATTATCGCCTGTTCAAATCATTCTCTTCCATCGCTTTTTCTACATGGAAGGAAATATTAAAAATTGGCGTTCCCATTGGCCTTTCCATCTTTTTTGAAACGAGCATTTTTGCGGCGGTGACGCTGTTTATGAGCGCGTATGACACGAATACGATTGCCTCTCATCAAGCAGCGATGAATTTTGCTTCGTTTCTGTATATGATTCCACTAAGCATTTCAATGGCACTCACGATCGTCATCGGATTTGAGACAGGTGCAAAACGACAAGAAGATGCGAGAAGCTATAGTAAGCTAGGTATTTCATTTGCTGTGACGATGTCACTCGTATGCGCGCTTATTCTCTTTTTCTTCCGAGAGCAGGTGGCAGGCATTTACACAAACGATACGAGCGTCCTAAAATTGACCGCTCATTTTCTAATTTACGCTTTGTTTTTTCAACTCTCTGATGCGGTTCAAGCTCCGATTCAGGGGATTTTACGGGGCTATAAAGACGTAAACTTCACCTTCATTATGGCCCTCATTTCGTACTGGGTGATTGGTCTTCCGGCTGGCTATTTATTGGCTAACTATACGGATCTTTCTGCTTTCGGCTATTGGATTGGCTTAATTTCTGGTCTGGCGGCTGGAGCTATCGGCCTTTCATACCGTCTTAAATGGGTACAGAAAAAACAATGGATTGGAGGAAGTGTAAATGATTCGCAAAGGAACCATGCATGATCTCGCACGCATTATGGAAATCGTCACACAAACCCTTTTCATTATGAAGAAACAACATAATGATCAATGGACAAACGAATATCCACAGAAACAAGTATTTGAGCAAGATGTCCGAAATGGATCGTTGTACGTCGAGGAAAAAAACGGTGAGGTGATTGGGTCGATTACGGTCGATCAACATGAAGCTGCTGAATACGAGCCGATTTCTTGGGATAGTGATGATCCCGCTTATGTATTTCATCGCCTGCTCGTCGATCCGAGAGAGCGTCGTGTAGGCACGGCCTCCTCTCTTTTAGCGTTCGCTGAGCAATTGGCCATCTCTCATAACGTTCCTTACATGAAGGCTGATACATACTCATTAAATAAAGGGATGCAGCGGTTTTTTGAGCGAAATGGATATGAGCTAAGAGGGGAGATGTCCTTTCACGGAAAGAACCATCCTTTTTATTGCTATGACAAACGGTTAGATGAGAAAAGATAATCCTCCTCGGAACTTCTTTTCCCATCTCGTTCATTAGTTTTTTAGCCACGTAAGCATACGTAAAATAGAGAACGGATCAAACCATGTAATGGCAAATGCAACAACTGCAAGCGCGAGAACAGGAAACAGCTTCATCGTTCCCTGTTCTTTTTTGATGAACGCCCAAAAACTTAAACACGCTCCAAGTGCTAAAGACGCAAATCCGAACAGCATTCCAGGCTCTAAAAATGATGGGTAAGGGTAAGCGAAAGCGATCCCCATTAGAACAATGCCAGTAGCAGCAAATAAAGCAGCAAACAGGCTGATTCTCTTCAAAAAAATCCCCCCTTGATCTTCCCTTCTCATTTTATCTAAAATGGGATAATTATACAATTTTTTCAACACACAGAAGAAACCGTACGTGATATTACCCGTACGGTTGTTGTATTCCATAACTCTCGTCTTTCTAAAGACATGAACCGTCTTGAAAAAGTTGAGCACATCATGAAAATTGTTCCTCGCTATTTATGTATTAAGGATTTGTGACGCTTTCTACATAACCATAGTTGTCCCTGATCGCTTTTTTAATCATTGATTCGCAGCGTTCAAGTTCTACTTTTAGCTGCCGCTTATAAAGCTGTGCTTTTTCGTATCCGCCGTCAGGAAAGCGATAATAGACAACCTCTTGAAGCTTCATTCCTTCTTTTTTACGCTTCACCTGCTGCAGAACACCATCTTCAATTAAATCATGCAGCGCTTTATACACTTCCGAATGATTGGGCTTGTAGCCGAATGGTCGAAACTCATCGCGTAACGCATCTAAAAGCTTCAATCCATACAGTCGGTCCTGCTCTGTCATTGTAATCATATAAAGTTTTAGAAATGCACGCTGTTTTAATAGAAATCCACTTGACGTTCGTTTGTCACCCATCGATATGTCCTTCCTTTCTTTTCTAATTAATCATTTATTATTTTCTATAATTATACTGTATTCTAATATATTTCTCCTGCCATAAGCCCGAAAAAACTCCTTTTTTCCCACTTTACCCGTTGCTCTTAAAAAATAACCATAAACATGTTCTTATTTTCACCATTTTTAATTTGAACATATAGTCACCACTGTATTATTTTGCTGTTGGATGATGACAACTGCCCTTTTCTATTCACCTATAAAGACGTATGCATTCAGACTTTTGATTCTAGATGAACTTTCTTTCTTTTTAGGTTAAAACTGCTTGGGCTCATACATATGCTGTAACAAGGTGTATTTGAAGGAGGGAAAGCGATGAAAAATGATAAAAACTTTGATTGGAGCTCTCTCAATGACAAGGTAGAGGATATTCTCGGACGCCACTTTTGGAACGACCTGCACGATATTTTACCAAAACGTTTTCCAAATATTGATTTGTATCAAACAGATACGGAAGGAATTGTCGTCATGGAAATTCCCGGGCTGATGTCTGCATCGGACGTTCAAATTCGCTTAGAATCCAACAACCTTATTATTCAAGGCGAAATTCCGTATCCTTATCCTTACCCAAAGAAACAACTGCCAATGCAAGAACGCTATACGGGGAAATTCGAACGCTCCATCCGCCTCCCTTTTCATTATCTAGAAAGTAGCGTAACCGCCAAGTATCGAGCGGGTTTACTGGAGGTTCGAGTTCAAAAAGATCCTCAAAAACAAACCATCCCTATTTCGTTTGAGGCAGACATAGAAGATGAGGATCTAGATTAAAAGATGATAAGGTGATGAGAGTCCTCTAATAACGGAGCGGCTCTTGTCATCTATAACACCCCTTCAAAATGCGAGGTGATGACAAATGGTTAACATTCGCTTCAACGACTTTAAAGTAGAAAGCATCATGAACAACTCTGGCATCTTTTCTGGAGAAAATATTCATACTGGTATTAAAGCCACTCATAAAGTTAATCAAGGATATGGTGCGATTCTCGGAAATCATAATCCTATTACAAAAGGAAAGCACATGGTCGTGGATGATGATCAAATTGAGTTCTATCAAAAGAAGAAAACGTAGAACTGAGTGATTCTATTTGTTTAGACGTCGAAAAAAACAGCGGTCCGTTGAACTAGAAGAAATGCAGCAATCACTTGATCAAAAGCTCGAAAATCTTGAATCTCTTCTAAAGCAATTAGAGAAAAGACCGGTCGAATACCATTTTCACATTCAAAACGTGGACATTCATCAGCCTGTCTTAAAAGAGCTGTCCTTTCATTTAGACGAAATTGACATTGAAGAAGTGAGCGGTGCCTTAAATGTGGGCAACAATTTTGGTGTGAGCGTAAATAAAAAGAAAGAAGAAAAGCAGGAAAATACCGGCGAGGCGCTGCGTCAAGTCCAACCTCATGAGAAAGGGTTTAACGTCTCATTTAATCCAAAAAAGAAGGAGGAATAATATGAGCGTCCCTACTCCTACATTTTTTATTGGTTCCATACGAATTAATAGTGTAGAAGGAGCTTCATCGGTGAATTTTGGAAACAACTGGCTAACAGACTTCACGAGCTATAAAAAACATAATCAGGGGCTCGGAAATATTAGCGGTGATCATAATGATATCCAAGGGCTTCGCTCTTTATTAAACGACTCGGATATTATCGATATGATTAACGACCCAGATGAACAAGCCGTTCCGGAATGGCTACAGCAGTTTTTAACAAAAAAGCTAAAGGAAGACGATGATGAGAACTAACAAAAAAGGATTGTGGAAAAGAGGCATCTTTTCCCGCAATCCTTTTTCGTCTATCCGTCATTGTTATCGAGTTCAATAATGGGGGTATCAATAATATCTTGATCGTTGATGACGTTCATAATCCCAGTGGAATCATTTTTAATCCCGATCGTAACACCAAATCCAAAGTTGTTTTTTTGGAACGTTCGCCAGTAAATCTGCTTATTTGATCCCGTAAAAATACCTGAATTATTTATTACCACGTTTACGTTCATATTGTCAAACTGAATGTTAACATTCATAATACGCTAACACTGAACGTTCGGCTGTGGATTATTCAATTCTGGCTGTGCAATCGGTGTATCTGATACGTCACAATCGTTGATGACGTTTAAAATGCCTTGTGAAAAGACCATTCCAATTTCTTGACCGTTTCCGAAATTATATTTTCCTTGTGTTGTCCAATCGTATTGGCTATTCTGTCCTGTCGTAACAGAGGAATTCATGCTGACGCTGTTGACATTAATCTGGTTAAATATAAGTGATACAGGCATTCCTTCTCCTCCTGACCTCTCCTGACATTCCGTTTCTTTCCCTAGTTAGGCTATTCAGGATCCGATCTTTTGGTGAATTTGTTCCAAAACAAATAATTTAGTGACTAAATAATTATTGAAATATTTAGAATTTTTATTATAATGAAAAACATCATCTTTTTTTAAAAGGAGTTATACGAAATGAAAACAGTAGAGAGAATAAGCAAATTTGCAGGAGACACGTTTGCGATCTGGGTCGTAGTGGTTGCGACCATCAGTTTTTTTGTCCCAAGTGCTTTTACATGGATTGCCCCTTATATCTCCATTTTGTTGGGCATCATTATGTTTGGGATGGGTCTTACACTATCATTATCTGATTTTAAAGCACTGCTAAAAACACCAAAGAGCGTGATCATCGGCGTTCTGGCCCAATTTATTATTATGCCACTTGTGGCGTACGCACTGGCGAATCTTTTTAACCTGCCGCCTCAAGCTGCCGTTGGCGTTATTTTAGTCGGCTGCTGTCCTGGAGGTACCGCATCAAACGTGATGACTTTTTTAGCGAAAGGAAATACTGCACTGTCCGTTGCCGTCACATCTATTTCGACACTGATTGCGCCTTTTTTAACCCCGACTTTAACATTGCTTTTAGCAAGCAAGTGGTTGCCGGTATCACCTAGCTCGATGTTTCAATCCATTCTAGAAATTGTCCTTGTTCCGATTGTCCTTGGTCTTGTAGTCAAGGCGCTGTTTAAAAAGCAGATGGAAAAGAGCGTCACTGTACTTCCGCTCGTATCTGTTGTTGGAATTGTTGCGGTTGCAGGGGCTGTTGTTGCTCTTAACTCTGCGCAAATTGCCAAAACAGGATTACTTATTATGTTAATTGTCATCTTACATAACGGTTTTGGATTATTACTCGGCTTTTTAGCAGCGAAATTTCTTCGCCTTGATTATCCTAGTCAGAAAGCAATCTCGATTGAGGTGGGGATGCAAAATTCAGGTCTTGGTGCTGCGCTTGCACTCGCTCATTTCTCACCGGCCGCAGCCGTTCCGAGCGCGATCTTTAGCGTGTGGCACAATATCTCCGGCCCGCTGCTCGCCACATGGTGGGGAAAACGAGCAGCCAAAGCCGAAGAAGTGAAAAAAACTAATTCCACTTCCACTCGCATTCACGCGTGAATGACAAAAAGGCCTAGTTTTCTAGGCCTTTTTGTTGTACCAACGATTGATTTGTTGCTCAATCTGTTTCTGTGCATCTTCCCCTTTTCCGTAGAAACGCAACCGAAAGTGCAGCGTTCGAGCAAAATTCATCACGCTCGTTTTCAAGCGGTACGCAGCTAGCGATCTTGCTTCCTGCTCCCAACGTATATGAAGATGATGAAATAAGGACGCGATCCAGTTTTCAAGCATGGCTTCCTCTAACCCCTTTTTCAGCAGTCGTTCAATAATTACAATGAGCCTCTCATCCTCATCATCTGTATAGACAGTACCTTTAAAAAGGGCATTCTGTATGCACAAGAGTATGTCCTCTGAGCGTGTCAGTTCAAAGGACGGATGCTCAACAATCGATGCAAGAAGGTCAGCTCCGTGAGCAATAGAGTGAGCCCATCCCTTTTCTTCTACGTATCCCCTCGTGTCTTTTTCCTCTTTAACGTACCGGATGCTTTTGTCTGTAATCTCTTGAATCTCTTGTTTTGTTAAGAAATGTGCCTGATGATCTTGATCTAGCAGCAAACAAATTACGAGGGAGGAAAAGGAACGCGTAAAGACAGCGTCCCCAGACGATTCACTCAGATGATAAAACAGGTGGTTATCATCCAAGCATGTTTTTAACATATGCTGAAGTTGATAATTTTCTAAATGTCCGCCTCTTATTAAGCGTGCAAACGTTCCGTAGATGAGTTCGTCTCTTAGCTCTGCATCCGTTGAACCAATGTGATGAAGCATATGATCGATCAATTCATCGCACTGATCCGAAAGAGCATCTTCTTCATTCAAGAGACGAAGCTGTTCCTTCAAATTCACAAAATTCATCCTTCCTGTCGTAAACTCTCTGTAAAATTCGTCAGTATGTCGTTGAATCCTTCTCTTGATTATTTAATCTGCCCGCCTTTCGCTGCGTCTAATTGAATTTAAATTCAAATAAATGAATTTAAATTCCTTTATCAAAAGGTGTATCCAAACGTTTTATTCTTATTTTCACCTTCAAAACCACACTCTTTATTCTTAAAAATGTTGAACAATATCCCTTTCATATCAAGGTTTATACGACTTTTTTATTATTCAGATTATTTCATAAAATCTCAGAAAAAATCTGAATAATCTTTTTTTCTTGTTTTTGTATAAAAACGAATATAATTATATTTATCCGACAAACGAACACGATTTTGTATGAAACAAGTCATGATGACAAAAAAATATGGTTTAAAAATCGGGACTTATTGCTCACAATATCACAAAGCTGTAAGCAGGACTTCCCGAAACGAACACTTGAAATTGATGTAAAGGATGGATGGAAATGCTTCGATTTTTTAGCGTTACAGTAGGGTCTCTTATCATTGCAGTCGCATACAATTGGTTTTTAATCCCGCATAACATTTTAAGTAGCGGAATTAGTGGGATTGCGATGATTATTGGAATTCTCTCTCCTCTTGATACAGGACTGATGAACTTTTTACTAAACTTGCCTCTTTTGATTATTGGCTACATTAAATTAGGAAGAGACTTCATTTTATATAGTATATTGTCTGTTGTTGTGCTCTCTATTGCCCTTTATGTCATTCCGATTCAGGCTGTTGCACACGACGTCATTATTTCAAGCGTATTTGGCGGAGTCCTAACCGGTATTGGTGTAGGAATCGTGTTACGAAGCTCTGCTTGTACAGGTGGATTTGATATTGTGAGCCTTCTCTTAACGATGAAACGTGATATGCCAATTGGAACGATTTTAAGTGCAATGAACGGAATTGTCGTCATCATCTCAGGATTTTTCCTTGGCTGGGACGCAGCACTTTACACGCTTGTATCGATCTTTGTAACAGGTAAAGTAGTAGATGCTGTGCACACGCGTCACATTAAACTAACGCTTATGATTATTACAAGCAAAGGTGAAGATATGAAACAGCGTCTTCTAGACAGCGTGTACCGAGGCATTACGGTGATGGATGGTGAAGGAGCCTATTCAAAAACCGAGCGTAAAATTCTTATGACGGTTATTTCACGCTATGAGCTGACAAATATTAAAGGACTTATTCAAGATGTCGATCCGCAGGCTTTTGTAAACATTACAGAAACGGTCGAGGTAGTAGGACTGTTCCATAGAGGATAGCAAAAAAACGAAGCGCATGGGAGCGCTTCGTTTTTTTTGATCTGTATATAAGTGTTACTGTAAGTTAAAGAAAACTTCTCCATCAAGATTTTTTTGATATCGAAGCTGTGCTTTTTCACCTTTCTTTACTAGTCCCGCTATGTATCCTTCTTTTTCGTTCCCAACATACATTTCGAAGCTGAATTCAGGTTCTGTGGATGGCGTAATGTCTCCACTATATATGTCTCCACTTTCACTTACCACTGCAAAATTAACAATCCCATCAATATTAAAAGCCAAATCCTTTGTTTCAGATTCAACAAATTTCACTTTTGATTTTACGAGCATATATTCATATCCTTCTGGAGGTGCTTCATTAAATTCATTCATTTTTTTCAGCATTTGATATGCTTGTTCTCCTCGTATAATTCCCTCCATCGTAAGATCAAATTTTATCGGATACGAATCTCCGTTGTCATCGTAAATACCATCTTCTATCGTAGCTGTTTTTTGAAAGGGGATTGGATTACTTCTAGCTCCAAGCGGTGATTCCTTTTTCGCCACAGGTTTTGGCGTTTGCTTTTCTTCTTTTTGCTTAGTACCTTCTTCTTTTACAGAAACCTTTTCTGTCTCTTGGCTACACGCAGCTAATAATCCAATACTAACGACACTACTTATTAGTAATCCTATTGTTTTTTTTAGTATCATTCTTGTGATGCTCCTCGTCTTTTTGTTTTATACTTCTTCGTTATTCCGTTTTATCAAAATCATTAGGATACACGACTGTCTTAAATACATCGTTAGTATTTTTGTCTTTTACATGAATCTTCACTTGAATGTCCTTGTTATTTTTCCCGTCATACAGTTGATACATCATCCCACTCATTCCAAGAGCTACTAATGAAAATCCATCCATACTATTTTCATATTTGTGTTTATCTACCAAAAGCGTTAATTCAGTATAATTTTGATTGTGGGTTACATCATGAATAGATGTATAATCTTTGCTCGTTTTCATTTCAACAAGAGAACTCTCAATGTCAGTGTTTAGACTCTTCAATAGTTTTTCATGCTGAGATTTAGTCATTTTGTATGTAAGAGATCCATCGGAATTTTTAGTGACTTTTTTAATGCCTTCTTTTTTCGCCTCGTCTATTACTTTATTAATATCTTGTCCTTCAAACATTGAGGCAGGAATTGTAATCTCAACGTTAAATAGTCCTTTATGAACATTCACAGCATCCTTTGAATCAGTCTTTTTTCCTGATGCTGTTTCTTGCTCCCCTGAACAAGCAGCTAGCGCAAACATTAGCCCCACAGCTACTATCAAGTATTTCATTTTCTTCATGTGTTTCCCTCCTGAGGTTTTTTACAACTTTCCTAATATAACATTTGGATTACTTTTTTTGAAGTTTTTCACATGGAAAAATTAATTTTATTAAGAAGAAAAAGGATTTTGCGTTTTCTGTAAACTTTATTAGTATATAAAAACCATTATTTTTCACCTTTACTTTCAGAAAAAAGACGTATACTTCATTCCTATATAAAAAGAAAAATTTAGAAAATCTCCCTTTGCAACCTCTCTTCATATACTACAAAGAAATCGTGACAATAAAGGAGTATATGTATGACACAATTCGGGTATTTAGATTTTCTTGCTCAAATGGGGGTTGGCGGTGCTCACCCTGGAGGCCTTTCGTTAACTTCCTATTTATTAGCACAGGAAACCATTACAGATCAAACGGCGATCTTAGATGTTGGCTGCGGTACAGGGCAAACGGCCGCTTATATCCATTCTAACTTTCCCTCACAGCTTTCTGCCTGTGATGCGAATGAAATGATGGTCGAAAAAGCCAACCAGCGCTTCCATCACCATCGACTTCCGTTTCAGGCAACCGTTGAAAATGCGGAACGCCTTTCCTTTCCAGACGAGTCCTTTCATCTCGTTCTATCAGAATCCGTCTCAACGTTTACTCGCACTGAATATTCGCTTGCTGAATATTATCGCGTTCTGAAGCCTGGAGGAGTACTTCTCGCGATTGAAACAACAAAGAATCCCTCTTTAACTGAGGAAATCACCAAGGAGCTTCAAACCTTTTACCGTTTTCCTCGTATGCTTACCGAACAAGAATGGATAAGAGCGCTGCAAATAGCGGGCTTCCGTAAAACATCCAGCCTTACCCCTCCTTCATATGAGGAAGATCTCGAAGAACAGGTCGAGAACGGAACAGACTTTTCGCTTACTCATCCTATTCCACAAGCCATCTATGACATCCTAGCGCGACACGAAGAACTTGCTCCCTACCTTTCATTCTCAATCTTTCGTGCGGTTAAATAAGAAAATCTCCTAACTTTCCCTAGCAATACGAGAAAATTAGGAGATTTGCACAGAACCCTTTCTAGTATCTTTCATACGCTATAGTAGAAACACGAAAGGGGTAAGTGCTATTGTCTACTAGAGATTATCATTCATTATGTCGTCGTTATACAGGTAAAACCGTTAAAATCACCGATCGTAGCGGAAAAGTTCACGTCGGACGCATTTCAAGAGTATCAGGTGAGAAAGTGTACATTGAGCCATTAAAATCAAGAAGAGGCTACGGATACGGCTTTTTCGGTGGCGGATGTGGCTGTGGTTGCGGTGGAGGCTGCGGCGGTGGCGGAGGTTACTATGGCGGCGGTGGAGGCTACTTCTACGGCGGTGCTTATAGTTTAGCTATCGGCTTTATTGCGGGCATTGCAATCGCTAGCTTATTTTTCATCTAATAGAAGAGAAAAGACTCCTTCTTCGGAAGAAGTCTTTTTTTTTACGTGATAAAAAGGACTATACACGGTCACATAGCGCTTGAAACTCCTTTTCAATCCCAAACCCATGGTCGATCAGCGTCCATACTTCGTAGATACTGTAGAAGTTGCCCCGTATGTACAGATTCATGATAACCAATTCGCATTAACATATCGCCAAGTGACCGAACATAGCCTACATCTGACCGATCAATTTGAATAGTGCTTAACTCCTCTTCAGAAAACGCACCAATCATATTTAGAAACTCTTGATGGTATGAGTCTGCAAATGCTAATTCATCCTGAACCGAACGAAACGGTCTATTTTCAAAAGGTGAATGGAATTCTATTAAGCTCCCCCTGTTTACAATAGCCAGGTGATAGTAATGTTCAGACTCTAATACATGACGCACCATTTCTAAAGCGCTCATTGCTTCGCGATCTGGCTTCCAATGAAGCTTGTCTTCAGGAATGGCTGTCCAAACCTTTTTACTTCTTCTTCTAATCTCTTTGGCATTCACTAGTATAATATCAACTGCATTCATTTTTATTCCCCCATTTATCATATTTGAGTACGAAAAGTCGTCGTACTCCTCTCAAAGTAAAAACGTTTATTGTAAAAGTACGTTTTCTTCTAATTTTTTCAAAAAACCATTTTGCCTAACTTCCTTCTTAAACTGAGAAAGGTTTTTAACGATAACTATAGATTTTTCATTCGCCATTGGATGGATGTATACTTCTTCTACATATCCTGTCATTTTAGGTAATGAGTAGAGAAAGATAAAAAATGGTTTACACAACAACAAAATGACAAAAAAGATTGCAGAATAAACTATTTTTACCTTATTTTTAATTTTATTCCACATCCTCTTAAACTATCTTACCCCTTCATACAATCTATTTCTACTGTTAATGATCAAAAATAACGCTTTATAATTAGCCTTTTCGTACCAAAAGTCTTTTCTAAAATTAGAAAGAGATCTATTATAAAAATGAGAGCCATTACAAATGGTCTTCATTTAACACTATGCACACATTAGGAGTTTACAAGAATGCCGCTAACCTTTGCACACCCGGCAGTCATACTGCCATTTTCTAAAAAAAGCACATACGTTCATTTTTCTGCAATGATCTTAGGAAGTATGGCTCCAGACTTTGAATACTTTTTAAGAGGCCAACCTGGTGGAGAGATTGGGCACACCTTTTCAGGATTCTTTTATTATAATTTGCCATTCGTTATACTCATTTATTTCATTTATCGTTTTTTGATCCAACATACATTACTTCATTATTTTCCATTATTTCCTCAAGATACGTACACTACCAAACGGAACATCAGTAGAGTCTGGAAACTAGTCATCTTTAGCTATTCAGCACTGTTTGGTATGCTCACGCACATAGTGTGGGATTCTTTTACTCATCTAAATGGATACATGGTGCTTAAATTTCCTACGGTGTTTGCTCGCACGTATAACATTTACGGATACACCATACCTTTGTATAAGTTCTTGCAGCACGGTAGTACGTTACTTGGAATAACCGCCATCATTATTTACATGTACGTCCGTTCTTTATCTCAACAACGAAAAAACGTACATATTCCGATGCGATCTACGTTCATGTTTTGGTCTTCCTTCGTTTTATTAATGCTAGTAGTGGCAATGATTTGGCAGCTTATTGACTATGCTCCGCTTTTAAATTATGGAGCAATCGTTGTCAGAATAATTGATTCTGGCTTCATCAGTTTATTATTTCTATCGTTAGTTTTAACGTACACGAAACATAAAATTAGTTAATGCATACCTGTAATGGACTATTCAGTAAAGCGATAGAACCTTTTGATACAATATAGGCAGGTCTAATCTATGTCTAGAAACCAGATATAGTCTGTGTCTTGAGGCTAGCGCTCTTGGAAAGTACTAGTTCAACCAGCGTTGCTTAAGAATTACTTCCATAGGGATGACTAATTTAGGCTAGATTTTTTGTTAATGGGCGATAGAAAAATGATATTAAACGTAGCCAAATGTTGAGATACAAAACAGTTTAAAGGGAGAAGAAAATTGAAAAAAGGACTTATACTATTATTAATAACACTAGTGTTAACAGGATGCACAAATACTACTAAAAAGGAAATGACCAAAGATGAAATGATAAAAGAAAAGGCTCCTGAAGAGGACTTTACGAACAATAATTATACGTTTTTTGGAGAAAGCAAGCACTGGAAAGCTCAATACGTTTATACGGGAAGAAAAGTGTGGCAAAACAATAACGGGACAGATGGACTTTACGTTGATAAGAACCACTACAGCTTCGCTTTAACTTATAAAGGCCCCCTAAACGAATTGTCTTCCATAAAAAAGCTGGAATACTTCTTTAACGTTATGGATATTGGTGAGGGGTTGTCACATGAATTTTGGAAACCGCCGACAACGAGAACTTTTTCAGCTAGTGGAGAGGCAGGCTCGGAAGTTAGTGAAGACAGCATTGTAAAAGTAAATGTTAAATGGGAGAACTGGGAAGAATCATTTAACCTTTATATCACAGATGAATAATGGTTCTAAACCTTGTACGTTTTGTTCAACCCCCATTATAAAGGATGAAAGGCCGCCGAGATTAGACTCCTAAGCGTCCTTTAACTTCACCTAAACTCTAGAAATTAACAACAGTCTTAAGCAGCTCAAATTACATATTTTTTCAGATATCATCTATTAAACTAGCGTCCAAACCAGTAATTTTTACTATTACCTCTTGAGAAATGACTTCCTTTAGTGCATTTTTAGCAATTTCAATTGCTTTATTTGTCGTTTCCACAAGGAGCTTGATATAACTTTTATCATTAAACTTCAGAGAGTCATCTTCCACTTCTCCGTCCAACGCATAAACAAATTGATATCGGAACCATCATAGTGTACATCAAGTATGACATACATAAAATCATCAAAATCCAATATGTGTGTATATTGAATTTTAATCATTTCTAATTCAATTAATCCTGTATCTATCTCACCATACTCAAACTCAAAATAATAATCCTCATTTTTTCTCCATTCGTTCAGATTACTTCCAAAAGCCGTTAATTGCTCGTTGTTCAATATCATGTTTCTTTACCCACAGCTTTAAGCCATCTGCCTTCATAGCAACCTCCCTTTAAAAGATCCGTAAATAATCTTCTTAAACCACCTCTATTATTTTATTCAAACGTTTTTATTACTAATTAGAATTGATGACTTCTACTTTTATGATATAAAATGGAAATATATTCATTTTTTTGAATCGTATACAAGTTAAAAAGAATAGCAGAATTGTCGAGTTGTTCCTTTTGATTTATTTTTTAATAGGAAGCTGACTTACTTTAAACAATTTACTGTTAAAAAGATAAGATTTTTATAGGAATAATTAATAAAAAACGGAGGTTATTATATGAAAAAAATATGGCTTTTTAGTATTTTATTTGTTGTTATTGCGGTGGTATGTGTTGAAATAAATAAATTAGACGTTACTTCTGCAGAGACCAATAGCGAGCCTCAAAAAGTGATATACTCCGCACTTGACGAAGACTTAAAAAGCAATTCAACCATTTCTGCTGGAATACATAATACGTCAATGTTTTTAAATAGTCTTGTTAAAAACGCTACCTCATTTTCTCAACTAAACTCTCTAAACGTAGTGAAAAAATATTCGGCAGGAGCAGTTGAGTTAGCTAGAAAGAAAAATGCAACACGTAAGGTCCATGAAGATCTTGTTAAGGTGAATCAACTAATTAAGGAATCCATCAAAGAAAAAGATCTTACTAAGCTGAAAAGAGCTAATCATAATCTAATAAAAATTGATTTATCATTTAATGAAAATGTGTTAGATATTAATGAAATGAAGCGAATGAAACAAGACTTGAACAAATAATTCATACTACTTATCACTAGATATTTGGATGATCAAAAGACGTTATGTTTTAATCCTGATTATTATTTTAATGATTTAAAGGTAAATGAGGAGGTATAGAATGGAAGCAGATTCATATATATTGCTAGGTTTATTTATTGTAATTATATTGCTGGATAGTTTGGCGATAGTAGCCTACAAAAAATTCAGAATGCCTCTGTGGTTATCCGGGATCATAATAGGAATTTTAGGACCTATTATAAGTATGGTTTCAATGTCTTTTTTTCTGGACACTGGAGGGGAAGCAGGAAGCAATGAAGGCGTTGCGATAGTAGGAGGTTTTATTGCACTAGTCATTATTGCAAACGGGCTTATCATGTTAATTATTGGTATGATCCAATCTATAAAAGCACGTATTCAGAAAAGAAAAGAAATTACACCATAAAAGAACACGCAGGACCGCTAGCGCCTCTGTTTTGAACACAAAGTTGAACGTTTTCTCCATCACTTGAGAAAAGACTCCTTCCGCAGAAGGAGTCTTTTTTATTAATCATATTTCGAGCTGAGTACAATATCGCCCTGTGGCAGCTTTCGGTTTGGTTGATTTTCAAGCGTAATCGCAATCGTATCCCACTTCTTTTTCGCTTCCTGTGGTTTTAGCGTATATACCATCACACCGTTTCCTTGGCTGTCCGTTACGAACGAACCTGCTGGCTGAGGTTTATTATCTTTGATCAGCCAAACTTGATAGACTTCATTCCCTTTTAGAGATGAAAGACCTTGTGCTTGAATGACCATGTTTGTGCTGTTGTTCGTCGTGTTGACCATTGAAGCTGTGGCAGTAGCTGGTTTTGTCGACGCTGCCTGCAGGCTTAGAGTTTTGCTAATGGAATCTGTGCTCGTCGCTCTTAGCGGCTCGGCGCTTTCATTTTCTTTGTCCCAATTCACAACGGCATATCCGTTTCCAATCAGTGATAATAGTAAACCGGCTGCTAAAAGAGGCATTAACCACCGCGCCTGTCCTCGTCTTTTTACTGGTCGTGGCTTCTCTACAACGGACGGCTTTTTAACTTCTTCTGAACGATCTACGGACTGAACAGGTTTCTCTTGCTCCTCTGCAAATACGTTCGCTAGTACACGTGCTTTCATGTCAGATGGGGGAGACTTTGGTTCTGCTAAAAAAGCAAGATCACCGACCACTTCTTGAAGCTCCCGAAGCTCTTCTTGACAGCTGTGGCACTCTTTTAAGTGTTGCTCAAATTGCATACGTTCCTCATCAGATAACGCTCCATTAAAGTAGTCAATCACTAAGTGGCAATAATCGTTGTTCATGCATCTCCCCTCCTTCCGTGGTCCGCTACTAGGTACTGTCGTAAATTTTTCAAGGCTAATCGTATCCTTCCTTTTACTGTTCCGAGCGGAATTTGCCGTGATTCCGCAATTTTTTGCTGTGTGAATCCTTTAAAATAAACATAATCAATGACTTCTTGTTGTTCGGTTGAAAGCTGTGATACAGCTCGCTTGATTCGCTCTCGTTCCTCCTGCCACTCTACTTCTCCTTCAACATGCGTGTTTTCGTCCGCTAGTAGATTCAATACTTCCGCATCTTGAAACGGCTGGTCTTTTCGTTTACGAATTAAATCGATGGCTGTGTTTCGAGCAATGGTTAGAATCCACGATGAGAATTTCCCTTTCGTCTCATCGTAAATGCCTCGCCCTTTCCAAAGCTTGATGAATACTTCCTGAACAACTTCCTCTGCTACATCTATGTTACTCGTTAATTTAAACGCAAATGAATACAATATCTTTTCGTATCGATCGTATAACAGTTCGAGCGCGGATTGATCACCATGCTTCACCCTGTCATACAGAACAGCATCGTTCAACTTTTCCATATAATTCTCCTTTTGATCCGTTTGCTGTGATGACTGCTGTCATTATTCTAACGGAAGAAATAGTAAAATGGATCACCAAAACAGCAAAATAGGTATTTTTAACTAACTTATTAACCATACCCGTCTTTTCTCATACTTAATCTTCATTATTTACTTTGCAATGGAATGGAAAGCTTTATACAATGGAAGTAGCGAAAATAAGTAGAGGTGAACCATTATGGAAACAAGCCCTCTCGTTTTATTTGATGGCGTATGTAATTTTTGCAACGGCAGTATTAATTTTATCATTAAGCATGACCAAAAAGGTACATTTCAATTCGCCCCTTTGCAATCGGAAGCGGGAGAACGCACCCTCAAAAGCTTTTCCATTCCCGATCATTATTTAGATAGCCTCGTATACATTGAAAACAATCGCTGTTATGTAAAGTCAACCGCCGCCTTAAAAATTGCACGGCGACTTGACGGAGGATGGAAACTATTTTATGCCGCCATCATTGTCCCAAGGCCCATCCGTGATTATATCTACTCCATTATAGCGAAAAATCGCTACAAGTGGTTTGGAAAACGCGATGCCTGCATGATTCCTACCCCTGATGTTCGAAAGCGATTCTTGAACTAACGTTTGAGAAAAGAAGTTCTCGCTCTTGTTTTTAACACCCTATCATATGTTAGGAATATGATAGCGGCCCAAAGAGCGTTGGTACTGAGGAAGATCTCATGCTTATCCATTATATCAAATAGTCAAATGGTTTACGTGCTTCTTCTACTGAGCCACTCGTAGTCATTAACTGCAAGGAAAATAGGTGTTCAAACATAAAAAAGGAATGAGGAGCAGTGCCTCATTCCTTTTTATTTCTATCCAAGTTTCTTTTGACTTCTGCTGTAAATATCGAACGAAACAGCAATAATTAAGATGCTTCCTTTTACGATCAGCTGCCAGAAGGAATCAATGTTCATGATACTCATTCCGTTATCAAGACTTGCCATTACAAGTCCCCCAATTAGTGCTCCAGGAATGGTTCCAATTCCGCCCATTAAGCTTGTGCCACCGATTACACAAGCCGCAATCGCGTCCAATTCGTACATGTTTCCTGCGCCAACGGTCGCCGCATTTACACGTGCTGTTAAAATTAACCCGGCTACTGCTGCTAATGTGTTACATAGGACAAAGACAAACAAAATGCGTTTTTTGCTGTTAATCCCTGATAAGACCGCCGCTTCTGTATTCCCACCAATGGCGTATACTTGACGACCAAACACCGTGTTTTTAGCGATAAAAGTAAAAACTAGTGCTAACACAATTACAATAATAATTGGAATTGGAATTCCCTGATACTGATTCATCACATAAGCAAAGCCCATGATCAGTACGGCATATCCAATGAGCTTCGCACTCGTTAATCCCATTCCCGCCACTTCAAAGCCATATTTGACCCGTGCTTGACGCTGTCGAATCGTTAAAAATGCCATAATCAGCACCCCGACTGCTGCCATCATATAACCGAACCAAGGAAGGATATATCCTTGACCAATTGCTTTGAAGTCAACCGTTAGCGGTGCTACGGTTTGACTATCTGTAATACCGGTTAAGATTCCCCGGAAAATAAGCATTCCACCAAGCGTTACGATAAAGGCAGGAACGGCCCGGTATGCTACCCACCAGCCCTGCCATAGGCCGATTAATGCTCCTAAAACGATCGTTGCAATAATTACTGGAACGGCGCTCCAATGAAACCATACATTTAAAATAGCCGCAATCCCGCCCGTTAGTCCAACGAGAGAACCAATGGATAGATCAATTTGTCCTGATACGATGACAAGCACCATCCCGATTGCAAGCACGGATGTAACCGACATTTGTAAAAATAGATTTGATAAGTTCCTTGGCGTTAAAAATGTTTCATTCATAATGGCAAAGAAGACCCAAATGACGATGAGTGCTCCAATCATGGAATAAGCACGCATGTCGAATTGAAAGCTTACTTTTCGTTTTCCCGCTCCCGGTTTGACCTCAAGATCTGTTACACGTCCAGCCTCCATTTTATACTCCTCCTGTCGCAGCTTTCATAATATTTTCCTGCGTTGCTTCTTTAATCGGTAGCGTCGCCGCAAGTCTTCCCTCACATAGGACGGCCACACGGTGACTCATTCCTAAAATTTCAGGAAGCTCCGAGGAAATCATAATAATTGCGACCCCCTCATTTAAAAGCTCATGCATAATTTGATAGATTTCCAGCTTGGCTCCAATATCAATTCCACGAGTTGGTTCATCCAAAATTAACACCTTTGGATTTGTCATCAGCCACTTTCCGATGACAACCTTTTGCTGATTTCCACCGCTAAGCGTTCCGACGACGGTTTCAACCGACTTTGCTTTAATACGAAGCTTTCGTAAATAATCGGTTCCGTAGCGTACTTCTTCGTTTTGGTTAATGGAGCCGAATGACGTAATCGCTTTTAAGCTCGGAAGCGTAACATTCTTTTTAATGTCCATATTTAGGACGAGGCCATATTTTTTACGATCCTCTGACACAAGTGCAATCCCTTTTCGAATCGCTCCTTGAGTCGTTTTGATGCGCGCATACTCACCTTCAATGTACACGTCACCCTCTGTTTTTCCACCGTAGGCCCCGAATAAGCTCATCGCAAGCTCCGTGCGTCCTGACCCCATGAGACCCGCAATACCAAGGATTTCTCCCTTACGAACTTCAAGTGACACGTTGTTTATCACCTTTTTATGATGAAAATCGGGATGATACACGCTGTAGTCTTTAAGCGATAAAACGACTTCCTTAGGATTAAACTGAATGTCTGGATAACGATTGGTCATTTCCCTTCCGACCATGTATGCAATTACCTGGTCTTCCGTAATCGCACTCGTTTTATAAGTACCAATTGTCTTTCCATCTCGTAGAATCGTAATATGATCCGCAATATCAAATACTTCATTTAATTTGTGAGAGATGTAAATACACGTCACGCCTTGGTTACGAAACTCTTTTAAAATGGATAAAAGAATGTCTACCTCCTGCTCGGTTAGGGCAGCGGTCGGTTCATCTAAAATGAGAATTTTAGCATTCTTTGAGAGTGCCTTCGCGATCTCAATTAACTGCTGCTGTCCAATTCCTAGTGTTCCTGTAATCGTTTCAGGACTTACTCCTTTTAATCCTACTCGACTAAGCCATTTTTCGGTTTCGCGGTACATTTCATGACGATTAATCACCCCGAAGCGAGCGGGTTCATTTCCTAAAATTAAGTTTTCAGCAACCGTCATATGCTTCACGAGAGCAAGCTCTTGATAAATAATCGCGATCCCCGCATGCTCGGCATCTTTGATCGTTTTAAACATCTGCTCTCCGTGCTCCATCATAATCTTTCCTTCGTACGATCCGTGTGCATATAATCCACTTAACACCTTCATAAGCGTTGATTTTCCGGCTCCGTTTTCTCCGCACAGCGCGTGTATTTCTCCTCTTTGTACAGAAAAAGAAACGTTATCAAGTGCCTTTACACCTGGAAACTCCTTGACGATTCCTTCCATCTCAAGAACAGTCATATGTCTTCTCCTTTCAGCGTTCAAATAGAAAGCGACTCCGTTAGAGGCGGCTTAATCCCCTCCACTGAGTCGCCCTTTGTGCTACGCTTATTTGTATACGTCCTCTTTTTTATGGAAGCCATCTTTAATGATTGTGTCATCAAGATTTTCCTTCGTTACTGCTACTGGATCAAGCAAGATAGAAGGAACATCAATTTTCCCGTTGTTAACTTTATCATCCGTTGTTACATCTTCATCTTTTGCCATTTTCACTGCAGCATCTGCTACCGTTTCAGCGATTAATTTAATTGGTTTGTACACAGTCATCGTTTGTGTTCCATCTACAAGACGGCGAACCGCTGCTAATTCCGCATCTTGCCCTGAAACTGGCACTTTTCCGTCTAATTTTTGTGCCGCTAGTGCCTGAATAACACCGCCTGCTGTTCCATCATTTGCTGCTACAACTGCGTCTACTTTGTTTTTATTTGCCGTTAACGCATTTTCCATGTTTGTTAACGCATTTGCTGGATCCCACTCATCTGTCCATTGATCGTACACAACTTTAATATCACCTTTATCAATTAACGGTTGAAGAACGTTCATTTGTCCTTGTTTAAATAAGTGAGCGTTATTATCTGTGTCTGCTCCTTCAATCAGTACATAATTTCCTTTTGGTTTAAGCTCTGTAATTGCTTTTGCCTGCATCTCTCCTACACGTTCGTTATCGAAGGATACATATAAATCAACATCGGAATTTTTAATTAAGCGGTCATATGAAATAACTTTAATGCCTTCTTTATGCGCCATCTCAACGATGGAAGCTGCTACTTCTGCATTATGTGGTACGACAACTAATACATCGACACCTTGGCTAATTAAATTTTCTGCCTGTGAAATTTGCTTCGCATCGTCTCCGTTCGCTGCTTGCACGTTTACCGTTGCACCAAGTGACTCTGCTTTTTCTACAAACAGGTCACGGTCTTTTTGCCAGCGCTCTTCTTCAAGCGTATCCATTGAGAATCCAATGACTAACTTGCCATTCTTTTTCCCACCGCTTGGCTTGCTACTGTCTTCAGGCTTTGTTGCTCCTGAGCTACATGCAACAAGTGAGAAAACTAATACTAATAATGCCCCCAGCATCCCCAATTTTTTCAACATTTTCTCCTACAACCCCTTTTGTCTATCTGATTTTAACTACACCTTAACTGTACCTTACACGCCCCATCTTTTTGAAAGCGTTCTCCTTCACTTTTTTACAATGACTAGCACATTTTTAAAGCGCTTACATAATCATTGTGATTTAAGAAGCTGTTCGCGGTATTGAGACGGCGACATTTTACACACCTTTTTAAACACACGGCTGAAATAGTTGGGGTCCGTATATCCGATATCAATGGCGATTTCCTTCACGCTTTGATCCGTTTTACGCATCAGCTCTTTTGCTTTCTCGATTCGAAACTTCGTTAAGTAATCAATGTAACTAATTTGAAAGCTATCTTTAAAAATTTTACTTAAATAATGAGGCGTTAGATCAAACTTATCAGCCATCGTTTCTAGTGAAATCATCGTATGATAATGCTCTTGAATATAGTGCTTCATTCGCTGTGCAATATCGTGCTCTTGTTGCTGATTCAAAATATGATGTGATTGTGTGAGTAAATCCATAAGGTGTGAAGCCTCCCGTGCAATTTGTTCGTAGCTCATTCCAGTTAACACGATCGGCGCCGTAAAAGGATAGCCGATTTCCGACATGTAACGCTTCATTGCCATCATCGTACTGCAAATACGCTGCTGTGTTTCCAAAATCGAGCATGCGTGCTTTCGGCAAAGCGAAATGGCCTCTTCAATTAACTGCTTGCTATCACTCCATTGATTATCTTTCATTTTTTCAAACATTTGCTTCTCGATATTGGCATAAAGATCGTCAAATACCGATTCTTCTTCTTTTATGTCCTGATAAAAATGATATTTTTTAGAAGGGTAATTTCGGACTGAGCTCCTAATTGCTTCATGATACGAATGATGAATATCGTGAAGCGATACGTACGGATTGCCAATTCCGACCGATAGCTCTCCTTTTACACCATCAATGAGTTTTTTCGCAGTAGCAAGGGCATTCGAGCGAAAGCTTCCTTCCTCAATAAAAATAATGAGCGGAATTTGACGATTTGAAAGGGCACCGATCCATCCTTTTGCATGCAGATAAAACGTTTCTTTTACCTTTTTATAAAGCTTATACTGCTCATCAGACGCATCTTCTGAGAGGGTAAGCAAACAAACAAAGGCATTGGTCGTTGTTGAAACTTCTAATAGATCAAGCATTTCCTCGAGATGAACGTCATGAACTTGGTCAAAAAGAAGCTGCGATACAAGGTCGGTTTCCATAATCGGAAGCATTTTCTTTAACTTATTCGATACTTTTTCTTGTTCTTTCTGAGCGTGATTAGCGACAAGAATTTCATCAATCACTCCTTGAAGGGTTTCAACAATTACGTCTGGTTTGCTCGGCTTCAGCAAATAATCTTTCACACCTAAGCGAATCGCACTTTGCGCATAATCAAATGTGTCATAGGACGAAACGATAACCATGCGGGCATTCGTCACGTCTTCCTTAATTTTTTTAATGGCTTCTAATCCATTAATTCCTGGCATTTTAATATCCATCAAAATTAAATCGGGTTTGTAGCGTATCGCAAACTCGATTGCCTCACGACCGTTTTCAGCACTTGCGATGACGCTTGTATTTGGAAGGTTGCGTTCAATAATTTTTTGAAGCGCAATACGTTCGATTTCTTCATCATCTACGATTAAAATTGTAATCATGTCATCTCATCCTTTCGTTCAAATGGCAATAGAAGACTAACCGTTGTGCCCTCATTTTTACGACTAGAAACAGAGAAAATATCATGTTTTCCGTAGAATAGCGACAGTCGTTTCACGACATTTTTTAACCCGATTCCCGTCGAGTTCTCGTTTTGGGGTCGATCAAACTCATAGTTTTGCAACAGCTGCTCTTGTTCCTCACTCATACCTGCCCCGTCATCTTTTACTTGAATGAGAATTCCTTCTTCTAGACGATTGACGCCGATAAAAATCGTTCCCCCTTTTTCGTAGGGTTCGATTCCATGATTAAAGGCATTTTCCACAATGGGCTGTAGCACAAAATGCGGCATTTTAAAGTCTAGGCAATCTGGTGAAATCTGCAGAAAAAACGTAATTCGATTCGTAAACCGCGCTTTTAAAATCGTTAAATAATCGTTTATAAGTTCCATTTCTTCCTTTAACGTCACCGGCGTATTCACCTTTTTCAAGTTGTAGCGAAGTAAATTCGCGACAGTTGTAATTAAATCACTCGTTTCATATGACTCTTCTAAATACGCTTTTTTCGCTAACGTATTGAGCGTATTGTACAGGAAATGAGGGTTAATCTGATGCTGTAGTCTCTTGAGCTCGCTTTCTTTTAATAGCAGCTGATACTCCTGCAATTCTTTTTCCACCTGTGCTTTTTGACGGATTTCTTCAATTAGCGTACGGATGTTTTGCCTCATATGCTCAAACGTTTTAGCTAGAAAGAACACTTCGTCATTAGAGGTAATATGAATGGGCCGGTCAAACAGTCCAGACGACAATTCCTTTGCTGCCATCGTTAATTCATTAATCGAGCGCGTGATGCCTTTTGAAAACATATAGGAAAAGCCAATTAATATGAGAAACACCCCTCCGAGCGTCCAGATCCCGAGGCTTTGAAGCTTTCGACTTACATCGATCACAGACAAATAAAATTGCTTTTGAAAGGTAATTTCCTTTTTCATAAGTGTAAGCGTGGTGTTCGCTACGTACTGGGAGATTTTCGTCGCTTCGTTATACTGATACGTCATCTCCTCAAGCTGCCCGAGCTTGAACGCTCGCAAAGATAAATCCATCGCTTCCACCTGGCTAGAAATCATATTTGTATAATTCATCAGCACCGCTTGATTGTCTTCATTTTTTAAAGACGTGAGTTTTTTTCTCATTCCCGTTAGCTGCTGACGTTCTTTTTTGTAATCATCATTATATTTTTCACCTTGATTATTTAGCACATTACTTAAGTACAACAGAGACTGTTCACTTCTTGCGGACGTTTGGTGTAAAAGAAGATATCGCTCCAAAATTTCATTGTACTGTGCGTTTGTTTTTTGATTAAAATAGCCGATCACTGCCCAAAAGGAGCCCATGATCAGTAAAATCGTAATCGAAAGCAAAATAATTTTGCGCTGTATCGTCATCATGTTAGTTTCCTCCTATTTCAGAGGAGATGACGTGCATATTTGTGTAGGAATGAGTTGGTAACGGCAATTGTTTTCCTTCGAGCCACGCGGACAATTGCTGAACGCTTTTTAACCCGATGTGGTGTAAATCATGTTCCACGCTTTCAATGATGGCACGTCGTCTCATTAAATTTGCAACTTCTTCCGTATAGTCGAAGGAATAAATCGCATAATTTTCAACCGTTGAGCGATGTTCAATAGACGAAACAATCCCTGAGCTATCGTTCTGCCCTAATCCAATAAAAGCGGACAGATCAGGATGTTCATTTAATAACAGATCGGTTTGCTGACTCGCATTTCGACTCATGACCTGATCTTGGGATAGTTCAATAAGGTGAATGTTCGGATAGAGCTTCAGGGCCTGCTTTATCCCCGCTAACCTCAACTCTTGCAGAGACAGGAAATTGCTGTCCTTTACGACCCCAATGTTCCCTGTACCATGTAAATAAGCGGCGATGTCTTTTCCCACCTTCACACCTGACTGAATATGATCTGTGCCTATATATGACTTTCGTAAACTTGTTGGAATGTCATTAATAACCGTAAAAACGGGAATCCCACTGACCGTCGCTTTATTAGCCATCTCCGTTATATGTGAGTCGTTGATTGGTAGCAAAATAATACCGTCTACTCGGGAAGCAATCGCCATGTTCATCGCCTCCTGCATCTCTTCTGCGTTCATACGGTTCGAACCACTTACTTCAATGCTAATATGCTCCTTTTTCGCTTCACTTTTCACCGCGTTAATGAGCGGATTCCAGTATGGATTTCCAAGCTCAGGTGAAATGAACATAATGCGATACTTATATGGTGTTGGCAACGCCTGCACCCGAATGTCTGCTGCCGAATAAATCGAATACATCGAAAGAATAATTCCTAAAGCCAAACTTCCTCCAAGTAACCATCCAAACTTTCTCATCTTCCCCATCCCTTTTGTTGTAGTTCAAACATCCTATAAATTCTACTCCTGGATAGGAATCCCTTTTCCCTTTATTTGTAAAGTGTCGTTTTTCAGCGAAAATGGGGGTAAGAACATAAAAAAAGGCTACTTAACGTAACCTTTTTTAGTACAAGCATTTTTAGTTATTTTTGACTTTAAGAGCCTTAATTACTTCTTTTGTTGCCTCAGCAATAAGCTCGTCGTTATAATCAGCATCTTTTTTATCACGACTTGAAAGTACAGCAAGAACGATAGGGTCTCCTTTTGGTGGCCAAATGATCGCAATGTTATTTCGTGTACCATATGATCCTGATCCAGTCTTATCAGCAACTTCCCAATCTTTCGGCACTCCAGCACGAATCAACGTATCTCCAGTAGTATTTCTCTTCATCCAATCTATTAAAAGTGCACGTTTCTCAGTTGGAAGTGCATCTCCCAGTGTAAAAGCCTGAAGACTAGTAGCAAGCGCTCTTGGTGTACTCGTATCCTGAGTTTCACCTGGATTAACTTCATTTAAATCAGGTTCAAATCGCTCAGGGTTGGTAACATTATCACCAATTCCCTCCAATGCTTTCTTAAATCCAGTTGGTCCCCCTAATTGTTTAAGGATAAGGTTTCCAGCAGTATTGTCACTGTATCGAAGAGAAGCATCGGCAAGCTCCTTAAGAGTCATCCCCGTATCAACATGCTTTTCTGTAATCGGATTATAATTAACAAGATCCTCACGTGTATAGGTAATTCTTTGATTAAGGCCTTCTATTGATTTCTGTTGTAAAAGTGCTCCTACAGCTAGAGCTTTATGAGTAGATGTATAAGCAAAACGCTCGTCTGGATGATAAGTTACTGTTTGGTTTGTACCAGTATCCAACGCATAGACACCCATTTTAGCATCAAATTTTTCTTCAAGCTTGGCAAAATCATGATTATAGGTAGTTTCCTCTTTTTTTGGTTTCGTTGATTCAACATGAACGTTATTGTTTGAACAGCCTACAAGCGTTGCACATGAAAAAAATAATACAGGCACAATTTTTCTAAATGCGGAAGTCCTCAAAATGCTACTCATTGATTTCATTAAAATGTACCCTCTTTCTAAAAAATAGTTATGATGTATTCTCCTGAGATAGCAGTGGAATCTTTAACTCCTGCATCCTCAAACTGGAAAAGGTGGGAGTGAAAATAATATATAAAAAAATAGTGGATAATCTACGTTACATTAAACATAGTATCCACTATTCATCATAGTCTAGTTAGGTTAAATCTGTCCAAGCTCTTTCCTTAATTTCCTCTAGCTTTTTTATTCGTTGCGGCGATGGCTTCATCGATAATAGTAGCAAAATCGTGATTCTGAAGCACCTTCAGCCCTTCTGCCGTCGCTCCACCAGGCGTTGTCACCTGCTCACGAAGATCAGATGGTTCTGTACCGCCTTTTAACATCGCCACAGATCCGTATAGCATCTGCACGACTAATTGTTTCGCTGTTTCATCATCAATGTTGAATTTCTTCGTTACATCGATTAGGCTTTCGGCAAAATAGTAAAGAAAAGCTGGTGCACTTCCCGTTACTGCGGTTAAGTTATGTACTTCTTCTTCCGTACATTTTTGTGCTTCTCCCATGCCTTTTAAAATCATCTCAAGTACTTCTTCATGCTCATCAGTTACGTGCTGTCCGACCGCATATAGAGACATTGACTCACCAATCGTAGCAGCTGTATTCGGCATAATCCATGCTGCTGGCGTGTTGGTAGGAAGATGTGCTTCTAAGTACGAAGGCCCGATTCCTGCAGCGACCGTTACTACTAGCTGACCGGATGTACGAGCTGCTAATTCTTTGAGAAGCGGCTCGTGAGCCTGTGGAGGCATCGCAAGCACAATTACGTTAGAGTGTGCAACAGCGCTTTTCCAGTCTGCCGTTACCTCAATGTCATACGTTGACTTCAAATAGTCAAGACGTGCCTCATCGCTTCGATTTGATACCGTAATGCTCTCGATGTGTTCCTTACTCATTGTAAGGAGGCCAGAAAAAATAGCCTCAGCCATTCTTCCTGCCCCAATGAATAAAATACGCTGTTTGTTCATATAGTCGTCTCCTCTGTGATCACGAAAATTTGTATGTCCAAAACTCTTCGTTTTTCAACAGACGAGCGGCTTGTGGATCTGTTTCAATTTTTGTAAGGTCCATGTTACCCATCATTCCTTCTGTTTGAGAACGATGTGCTTTAATAGCCTCAATTTTAATTTCTTTTACCGGTGATACGTCAATTCGCACATCAGGATGTCCGATATGTTCAATACGATCACGAGAAAACGCATGACACCAAACGACTGGGCGATCTTCTTCCTTCATGCTCGCAACCGCGCGAAGCGTCGCTGCACCTGTCGCGTTATGGTCAGGGTGAACCGCATATCCAGGGTAGTGTGTAATGATAAGCGTTGGTTTAACCTCATCGATAATCGCTTTAATTTTCCCTGAAAATTCATCTTCATCAAGAAACTCTAGCGTTTTATCGCGTAAACCAAGCATACGAAGCTCATCTAATTGAAGCACTTTGCTTACTTCTTGTAATTCGTGTTTACGGATTTTTGGGAGCGTTTCGCGGTTTGCAAATAGAGGTCTTCCCATGTTGCGCCCCATTTCTCCAAGTGTAATACATGCATATGTGACTGAAGCGCCGCGCTGTTTAGCTAGCGCAATTGTTCCTGCTGCTCCGAATGCCTCATCATCGGGATGAGGGAATACAACTAAAATACGTTCTTCCATTGTGATTACTCTCCTTCCTTACGCGAATGGCGTATGACTTAACTGTAGGGCAATTGCTAGACGGCCGTCGAAGTCGTGACCTGCCATTAATAGGCGGCCTTCCTCATCGATTTCCCAATCTGTAAGGCCTTCAGCATAAATCCATCCATCATTCATTTCCAAACCTACGCGGTAAGGACGATCTCCTGTAATTTTACCTTGTTTGATTTGCACCTTTCCGTTTCGGATAAAGGCCCCAACTGTCATTACTTTATCGTTAAAATGTGACGCATATGCACCATTTGTTGTTTCTAAGTGCACGTACACATCATCAGTAAAATAGTTTGTGAGTTGCTCTTGTAGTTTAACTTTATCTATCGGTTTCAAGCTTACTAGCTCCCTTCCATGTTCACTTATAGAGTATTGTACTAAAAAGTTTTACGGAATGATAATGTTTAGCTCGACTTTTTTTAATTGCTCATTCCAAGCAATAGGGTTAAGCTCAAATGAGAGCGTTTCAAACGAGCGTTCTGTGATCTCCGGAATATCCACAATAATTTGCGCGAGTTCTCTGCTCAAAAAGGCGAATTCCTTTCCTTCTGTTAGCTTCTTTTTGTAGCGATTAAAGCGGGTATCGAGCTTGTCAACGTCCTCATAAATTCCTTCTAGCGTCTTATATTCCTGAATGAGCGGAAGCGCCGCTTTTTCTCCCACACCAGGAACACCTGGAATGTTATCAGATCGATCTCCAAGCAGCGACTTTACATCCACCCATTGAGTTGGTGAAATGCCATATTCGGCTTCAAAATCTGCTTTTGTATACACTTTATCGCCACGTTTTGGAACAGCGATGATTTGAGAGACGTTTTCATCAATTAATTGAAAAAGGTCTTTGTCATTGCTGTAAATAAAACAGTCGCTATTTTGTTCCCTCGACCATTTTGTTGCGAGCGCTCCTAGTAAGTCATCGGCTTCATAAGGTGGAAGCGCAAGCTGTGAAACCCCAATCTCACGGAAGATGTGGGTAAGGGCCTCGTACTGCTCAATGAGAGGACTCGGAAGCTCATTTCTTGTATCTTTGTATCCATCAAAAAGCTGCTTTCGTGACGTATCTTCGCGCTTGACGTCCCAAGCCACTAGTAAATGAGTTGGACGGTATGTATGAATAAGATCTAACAGCTTTCGAAATACAACGGGCAAAGCGCTGATACATAGTCCTTCGCTATTACGGCGGAGCTGCTCCTCATCTCTTCCGTAGGATGTTGCAAAATAGCACCTGCTTAATAAGTTAAATCCATCAATTAACAACAATTTATTCATCGTATCTATTCCTCTCTGTCATGCATCTTTTATCTTTTTCATTAGGGCAAAATAGCTTATCCACTATATCATTTTCTAATTTTTAACGTCAATTTCTTCTGATGCTTTTTACCCCTCACAGAGATAGATGGAAATCGTCACTTTACCCCAGAGCGCTGCAAATTGATGTTTGGTATGTACTATTTATTAGGCATTGTTGTCAGAGCACTTCACATGTTTAACGATTTTTCGCAAATGGTGAGGTGTTCCTAAAAAAATGGCCGTGACAGGGGAATTATTAATTTTTTGTTAATGTTTTCCTAGTAGTTATTTGCCTTTTTAACATAATCTATTACAATGATAGAGGATAGGAAATAACCATGCATATTGTATTGAAGGTGTAAAAATGAAAAAAGCACGTCTTATTCTTATTATGAAGCTTTTCGCACTTATTTTATTATTCGGGCTGATTTTCTTTGATTTCGAAGACGGAGATGTTTCGTTAACCGTTAATGTTGTATCAGCAAGCATTATTTTTATTATTTTTGTACTGAGTGATTTTTTCTTTGAGATAAAGCCATGGTTATTAAAAGGGTTACAGCTATATATTTCAATTATGTTTTTTATCGTGGCAGTGATCGAAATGCATGAGATTATTAGCTCGGTTTGTGCATTATCGATTGTCCTTCTGCCTTATCTCATGAATGAGCTCAAATAAAAAAGAAGTTCAGCGGAACTTCTTTTTTATTTCCTACCCTAAACGATTCATCAGTTCATACGTTTTCACGTTATGATAGACGGCTTCAAGAAGAGGAGTATGTTGCTTCTTTTTCTTTGCGATGGTAAGAAGATAGCCTTGCAGATGTTCCACTTCAGTCGAATATCCCTTCTCCATATCTCGTTGCATCGATGATTTCATCTCGTAGGTCATGCTCTTCATCGTCTTCATTTGTGTATCTATAATCTCAGCTGCTAGCGGAGCCTCAATCGCCTTCATCACACCTTCTACCTCTTGGAACAATTGCCTTGTCAGCGTGTCCCCACCCTCTACTTCTAGAATCGGGCCGACTGGTGCTCGCATTAAGGTTGTGACACCTGATAGCACGGTAATAAATAAATACTTATGCCAAATTTCTTGTAAAATGTTCTCCTTGTATAAGAAGGATGCCTTTGTGCTCGTAAAGGCGGATGCCATTTCACGGACAATATGGACTTGATCGTCGTGCAACGCACCAAACAGGGCATTGTGAGAAGGGCTTGTTTGGATAATATGTCCTTCTGCATTTAACGTTGTTTCAATAAAGCAAAGTCCACCTAGTACTTTTTCCCCTCCAAACGCTTCTTTTAATACGTCTAGGTGTTGAAATCCATTTAACAATGGCCAAATGTATGTATTTTCACTTATGTAGGGCTTAATATCTTCGATCGCTTGAGCAAGATGATACGCCTTTGTCGAAAGCATCACTATGTCAAACGGCTCTGCTTCTTCCCCTGATACTAAAAGGGTTGGAATTAAATGAGCGTCTCCATGATAGCTTTCAATGACGAGTCCCGTCTTCTCTAGTTGTGCTCTTCGTTTCTTTCGAACTAAAAACGTTACGTCATGCCCATTCTCTTGCAATCGACCGCCAAAATAACCGCCAATCCCTCCTGCTCCCACTACTAAAATTCTCATAGTCACCCTCCAAATTTCAGAATATTCCTTTAATAGTTTATCACATCATAAATAAAGAAGGAAATAAAGCTCTACGCATCAAAACTTGTTATAATGAAAGACAGAATCTTGATAGAAGAAAGCACAAAGGTTGGAGATGCACAATGAAAAAAGTAGAAATTTATATTTTATCAGGCTTTTTGGGAAGCGGAAAAACAACGCTTTTACAAAGAGCCCTACAAGAAGAACAGTCAAAAGGTCGTAAAGTAGCGGTCATTATGAACGAGCTCGGCGAAACGTCGATTGATTCAAACGCCGTACCGGGCGAAACACCTTTGAAGGAACTATTAAACGGCTGTGTATGTTGCACCATTCAAGGTCAGCTCGAAACACAGCTTCATTCCATGCTCCAGGAGTACGAGCTAGACGCAATTTATCTAGAAACGACCGGTGTCGCTCACCCTGTTGAGGTGCTTGATGCCTGTATGTCTCCCTTATTCGCCGAGCAAATTACCATTAAAGGAATTATTACAACCATTGACGCTGCCCGCTGGCGTTCTAGAGACAGCTTAAGCATTCAGCTTCAGCGTTTGCTTCATGAGCAGGTTCATCACGCGGATACGATTTTAATTAACAAAGTGGATCAACTTTCTGAGGCGGAACAAGCGTCAATTTTATATGAAATTCAATCTATTAACGCTGAGGCGAAAACGTTTCTTACACAGTTTTCAAAGGTGGATTTAAAATTCCTTCAAAGTGGTCAAAACAAGCGAAAAGGAAATCATGAACAGGCTCATGTCCATGATCACCTACATTTAAAAACGTATGTTCATACGTTTACAAGTAAAATTGATGTGGATCAGTTTGAGCAATGGCTGCGCGAAATGCCTGATACGATTTATCGAATTAAAGGTTATCTTCGCTTCACTCACTCTGATGAAGTATACATGTTTCAATATTCCTACGGGATGCCTATTTATATGAAAGAATTGATGAAGCTTCCTTCCACCCTTGTTTTTATCGGTGAAAATCTTGATCATCAAAAACTACAGCAAGAGCTTCAACAGCTTGAAGCTTCCTCAACACAATAAGAAAAGCCGGCTTTGACCGGCTTTTTAACTATTTTGAACGCGCCTTAGTACTTCAAACGCTCGATTTCCAGCTAATTGAGTGAGCACTTCCCACTTTTCATCTCGTTTTAAATCTAGTTCAATAATTTGCTTTGCAAGCTCAACAACTTTAGAGTAATCCACTTTTTGAGGTTCCATCGCTCTGCCCCTTATCGTATATGATATCTACATCATACGTATTTTCTTCAATCGTGACATTATTTATGTTAGATTTCCTTACACATTTATTCTCTTTTCTCACACAAACATGTTAGAATATTTAACATAAAGAATAAGATGAGCCACCACGCGGGTTCTAGCAAAGCAAAAATCCGTCCTTCACCCTAGAAAACACACACTCAGTCTACAAAACACTTAAAATTTGAAGAGGTGAAAAGCTTGAATACGAATGAATCCTCCTACCGAGACAAAAAAGTGATGTCTATTGGCATTGTCAAAGAATTAACGGGTTTATCCGAGCGTCAAATCCGCTACTATGAAAAACGACAGCTCCTTTTTCCAGAACGAACGGATACAGGCATTCGCAAATATTCATTTTCTGATGTTGAAAGACTAATGGAAATTGCAGATCGTATTGAAGAAGGTGTTCAAACCCACGAAATCAGAACCGAGCTCGCGAAGAAAGATGAGAAAAAAGCAAAAGACGTTCGAGATCAAATGATACGCGGTCAAATCAATGCACATTTTCATCAAAAACTTTAACACTATGTAACTACCTATTGCTTCCTACATAAGGCTCTCGGTTCACTAAAAAGCGGCTCTTCTTTAGTGAACCTCTTTGTGCATAATATAGCCCCTTTAATTCCCATGAGTTTCAAAATTCCCCTGCCTTCTCAATCAGATGTCCTATCTATAATTCAATCTTCTGTCCCACGTTTCCTCTCTTTTTTATTCATTTATCAGAAAGGTATATCCTTTGATGCATCTCAACGTATATTGCGTATGTTTCATTACCAAAAATGAGCTTTAATCACTATAGGAATGCGCTAAACTTTGACGATATAATCAACTATGTGAATAAGTTAGAAATGAGGGGAAGTTTTGGCAAACAAGATTTTATCCAAATGTTTGATTGGAATCCTATTGGTGACCTGCTTTTTTGGTACACAGCACTCGACGTACGCTTCTACTCCATCTACTTATAGCGCAACCGTAACGGCAACAACGTTAAACGTACGCTCTACCCCCTCTACATCGGGTAGTATTATCGGTTCTTTCAAGTACAATCAGCGAATCAATGTGCTTGCTGAACAAAACGGATGGGGTAAAGTAATGGTTGGGCAAAAGAGCGGTTGGATTGCCGTTCGCTATGTAAAAAAAGTTACGTCGCCGACTACAAACGCTTACGTGAACGCTACGACATTAAACGTTCGCAGCACACCTAGCACGAGTAGCGCCGTTGTAGCTACCTTAAAAAAAGGGCAGGCAATAACCGTTTTAAAAACGTCTGGCGCCTGGTTGCAAATTAAAACGCCAAGCGGAAAAACAGGATGGGTCGCTAAACAGTATACAAGCACCCAGCCAACTTCTAAGTTAACGCTCACAGCAAATGCAAATTTACGTCAAGGCCCTGGAACAAATTATCCTATTGTAAAGCAAGGGAAAAAGAATGACACGTATCCAATCGTGACGAAACAGAATGACTGGGTTAAAATTCAGCTTTCTGCTAGTAAAACCGCTTGGGTCGCGTCATGGTTGACGTCACTATCTGCTGATCTTAGTGTCTTAAAAGGAAAAGTGCTTGTGCTCGATCCTGGACATGGTGGAAAGGATTCGGGTACCATTGGAGCAGACGGTACATACGAGAAGACAGTAGCGCTTCGAACAGCCAAGCTAGTTGAATCACGTCTTGAAAATGCTGGTGCAAAAGTAGTAATGACAAGAGACGGTGATACGTATCCAACTCTTTCAGACCGCGTTGCTATCAGTCATAAGTACCACGCAGACGCATTCATCAGCATGCACTATAATTCTGCTGGAAAAAGCGCAAGCGGCATTGAAAGCTATTACTACACGGAATCAAAAGATAAAAATCTAGCAACCTATATTCAAAAAGGTCTTGTGAAATATACGGGCATGAAGGATTTAGGCGTAGCAAAAGGTGATTTCCACGTGATTCGTGAAAATCAAGACCCAGCTACTTTACTAGAGTTAGGATTTTTATCGAATCCAAATGAAGAAGATAAAATCCTCACGAATTCCTTTCAGCAAAATGCGGCAAAAGGAATTGTTGAAGGAATTACGAACTATTTTAACTCGATTAAATAAAAGAAACGCAGCGCAAGTGGCGCTGCGTTTCTTTCGCTATCGTTAATCTTCCCAAACGTCGTCCATTAAGGTTTGAATCTCACGTTCGCGCTTTTTTGTCTCTTCCTCATCTCTCACCCATTTCCCATTCACAAGGAGAACCACATCCCCCTCACGAACGTTGTCATGAACGATGTCTTTTGAAACGTCCTCCGTTTGACCGCGGATTTCAATTACAACAATATCATTTTCAAAACGATCAACGATTCCCTTCATCTCGTTCACTTCCTTTAGTTAGGCGTAAAATCTGTATGAGCCGTTGTGGACATTCCTTGTGCAGCGATCGAAATATCTCCGTTAACGGTATATCCGGCGGCTGCTCTTCCAATTCGAAACGGTAGCATCGCGACTCCCTGTGCGTTCGTAACGGCCGTATACGTTGTGTCCGTTGATTTGTAGGCCAGGTTAAGCGTTACATCGGCTCCGCCTACAGGCTGCCCCGTCTCATTTTTAACGGTCACCGTTACGGTTACCTCTTCATTCTGATGCGGATGATTATCATCAATACTCGCCGTTGCCGTTAGTTTGTCAGCATGCGAAGGGGCTTTGGGTGCGGAAGAAACAGGTGGCGCTTTCGGTGCCGGTTTAGGTACCGCAACCCCCCCTGTCTTCTTCCCTGTATATGCCCACTCATGCTTGTTGACTTCCATGTTTGTGCCATTCGTTTTAAACACAATGGTTCCATCCGTATCATTGCGATAGATTTTTACGCTGTGGCGATGAAGGCGATCAAGCACTTCGCTCGTTGGATGACCGTAGGAGTTTTTCCCGACCTGAATGACTGCATATGTTGGTTGAACAGCATTTACAAGTTCTTCACTCGTAGAATGATTACTTCCATGGTGACCAGTTAAAAGAACCGTTGACTTTAAATTGGCTCCTGACTGTATCCACTTTTTCTCAGTCGGAATACCTGCGTCACCCGTTAATAGGAACGACTTCGTGCCGTATTGCATGTGGACGACCGCACTCATTTCATTCGTATGAGAATCCTCTTCCATTGGAGAAATCATATCAACCTTCACATTCGGATCAAGACTTAAAGCAAGACCTGCTTTTGCAGTGGTGACTTTTAACCCTTTATTTTTAATGGACGTTAAGACTGATTGAAACGTTTGGGTGTTGCTTTGAATTTTCGGCATATACACCTTTCCAATATCAAACGAATCAATCACGGCGTCGATTCCGCCAATGTGATCGGCATCAGGATGTGTTCCGATGACCACATCAACTTTTTTCACACCGAGCTTTTGTAAGTAGGCCACCATCGTCTCTTCGTCATCGTTGTTGCCACCATCAATGACCATTGCCTTTTTATTTGGCATAACAATCACTTGTGCGGCGCCTTGACCAACGTCTACAAAATGAACCTCTAAGTTATTTTTCGCAGATGATTTAGGCGCAACCGATACAGGTGCGTCTTTTTCTGCCACCTTGTGGCTATCCTCTGTTTTACTCACGCTCGCTTCTTTTTGCTCTACCTTTACTTTCGTATGCCCTTCTTTTGAAGAAGGTTGATCGACTGAGGGCGACACCGCTGCCCCGATCATCATCATAATGAAGGCAACTAAAATAGAAAAAGCACTCGTTTTCCGACTAGCAAGGCGTAATATGCGGACGTTTCCTTTAATGACGCCAATAATCCCGAGCAGACCGCCCACCATTCCTAGTAAGATGAGAATTGTACTAATCGCTTCCAAATTTATGCCTCTTTTCTTGAGCTTGTATGTAAGAATTTCACCGTTTTGCTCCAAACTTCCCTTTTGTGAAATGGTGAAATTATCCTTCATTATACCATAAAAAAAGAGAACATTTTTTCACAAATGTTCTCCTCATCGCTATTGTATCAATAAAGGTAGTGTCAAAATGACCGTCGTTCCCCTACCTTCCTCACTTTTTAATTCAATGGTGCCCTCATACCGCTCGATTAAGCGTTTTGCAATCGCAAGTCCAAGACCACTTCCCCCAAGCTCTCTGCTTCTCGCCTTATCCACACGGTAAAAGCGTTGAAAAACGTGAGCGATCTCATCAGCCGGTATTCCAACTCCGTAATCTTTTACCTCCACTCGGACATCGTATGTTCCTTTAAAGAGATGTACTTCAATTTCACGATGATCGCTCGTGTACTTAACCGCATTATCAAGCAGGATAAGCAGTAGCTGCGTGTAGTGATGCTCAGAAATAGCAGCAAAAATCGTTCCTTGATCTTGTGCCTCAAGATGGATAAAGAATCGCGGGTGAATGGTCGCAAATCGCTGCACAACCTGCTCAGAGACTTCAAAAATATCCACCATTTCTTCCTTGGGCGAACGGGTTTGTTCGGCTCTCGAAAGCTCTAATAGCTCCACCACCAAGTGTTTCAGGCGAGCCGTTTCTGAAAGAGCCGCATCCAGTGACTCTTCTAATATGGTGGGATCATTTTTCCCCCATCGCTTTAATAGGCGTAAATGCCCTTCTAATACGGCAATAGGCGTTCGAAGCTCGTGTGAGGCATCCTCAACAAACTGCTTTTGCTGCGTAAAAGAGGATTCAATATCGTCCATCATTTCATTAAAAATATTCGTAAGCTCCGTCAGTTCATCCCCAGACCGCGCCGGCTTCATCCGCTGTTGAAATCCTTTTTGTTTAATTCCCCGCATCGTTTCCGATAATTCTTTCACGGGCTGTAAAAGTTGCTTTGAAATGACCATTCCTAAGATCGCACTGACAATAATGGCGCCAATGCCAAAAAACGTCATCATCACGAACAGTGCTTCCGTCATTCGATTGAAGCGATTTAATTCTCGTGTAATTTCAATTGTTCCTCTGAAGTCCCCAATCGTAATCGGCCCTTTGAGTGAAACGATTTCCCGATTATCTTCTTCGTATTTTTGCCACGTTTGTTTTTTTTCACTAGAAGCAGGAACTTCAATAACAGGCGTAAACTGATTGTTAACATCAGCAATTTTACGCCCGTCCTCGTCCATAATCCGAATGCGCTGATGCTCTTGATTGAAATTCTCCAATACGCCTTTATTACGCGTAATTTCAGCTCGAACATCTTTCTTCTTTCCAGCAGCATAATAGCTCTTAATCTCCTTGTACGTGTGGCTCATTGATTCTTGCTCTTCCCGGTAAAGCCATTTTGATACAAGGTGATACTGTGAAATCGTAAACAAGAAGAAGGCGACAAAAATTAACAGAGATGAAATGAGGACAAGTTTCCATCTTAATGATAACTGCTTATATCTGTTCATTCTCTCATCACATAACCCATTCCTCTCACCGTTTCAATATGACTTGGCTCACCTTTTCGATCTACTTTGTTTCGTAAATATTTTACGTATACGTCTACAACGTTTGTTTCCACCTCTGTATCGTATCCCCACACGCGTTCAAGCAGTAGATCTCTTGTTAGCACAACGTTTTTATTTTCCATAAACGTAACGAGTAAATCGTATTCTCGCTTCGTCACGTTGATAATTTCACCGTCTCTCTTCACTAATCGTGAATCTTCCTCTACGACTAGATCTTTATACTGATAGCGATGACCGCTTTTTCCATGATCCTGATGCTCCAATCGTCGAAACAAAGAGCGGATGCGTGCCAGAAGTTCCTCAATCGCAAACGGCTTTACCAAGTAATCATCTGCACCACTATCTAATCCTGAAACGCGATCTATCACGCTATCACGCGCGGTTAGCATAATAATGGGCGTATCCTTCAAAGCACGAACTCGTCTACAAACTTCAAGTCCATTTAAACCTGGAAGCATAATATCAAGTAAAATTAAATCCCACTCGTTATTGAGCGCCACCTCTACGCCTGTTCTGCCGTCGTATTCTACAGACACATCATAGCCCTCGTATTTACATTCAAGCTCAATGAACCGCGCTAAATTTTTTTCATCTTCAATTACTAAAATCTTTTTCATCCTTATCACCTGCTATATTCGATTCTTTCCTCTATTATAAACAAAATGAGCTGGACGCCGTATACATGAGCGACAGACTACTATAAAAAACATCGAACAGTAGCTTTCTTGAAGGCATATCATCTACTTTTTTTGATTATATGACCTTATTTCATCTTCCCCTTCTAGATCGAAAAGAAAACCGCCAGCGATCGTGACGGTTTTTCCCCTTATTGTTTATGTGAAAATAGGTTCAAAAAAGCATGCACAATTTCGACTGACTGGAACGCAATTAATGAAAGAGCTGTAATAGAGAAAAATGCAACGGGTACTAACCGAATCCAAAAAAGCATCTTGATCTCCTCCTTATCAGTACTTTGTTTAGTGCTGTTCTTGTAACGTCAAGTACGTATGATGCTTATGTCCATCTCTGTAGTAGGTCACTGCAGCCTTTTCACCCACTTGCTTGTGCTCATACAAGTAACTGCGTAAATCAGCTACGCTACTAATCGCTTCATTATCGACCTTTGTGACCACGTCATACGGTTTAAGCCCTGCACGTGAAGCAGGTGATCCGTCTTCTACCGTTTCAATGACGATTCCTTTTCGTACACTTTCAGGAAGTTTTAAGGCCGACTCCGCTTGATCAAGCGAAATTTCATCGAGTGATCGTGACGCGATTCCAATATAAGGGCGTTTCACTTTTCCGTACTTCTCTAAATCCTCAACAACCGGTATCGCAGATGAAATGGGAATGGAAAAGCCAATTCCTTCTACTTCCGCTTGGGCAATTTTCATGGAATTGATCCCAACTACCTGCCCCTCGATGTTAATTAACGCACCGCCGCTGTTTCCTGGGTTAATAGCCGCATCCGTTTGAATTACATCTGCCTCCCAATCGTCTTGACCATCGCCGTTAATGTCAACAGGAACCGTTCGTTTCAATCCGCTTACGATCCCTTTTGTTACAGACCCTGAAAACTCTGCTCCAAGCGGGTTTCCGATCGCAACAACAGGCTCTCCAAGCTTGAGCGAATCTGAATGTCCTAATTCAGCCACTTTATGAATCTCACTTCCGTCTACTCTCAGAACGGCTAAATCCATAAAAGGATCTGTTCCTAGCAACTTTGCGGGAATTTTTTTTCCGTTTCGCAGGCTGATCTCTAGTTTCTTCGCATCAGACACAACATGATTATTTGTTATGACGTATGCATAGCTTCCGCTTTTTTTATAAATGACGCCAGAACCGCTACTCGCTTCACTAAGCTCATTGCTTAAATCAGCTGTTTGATAATTCGAGACACCTACGACTGCATCAGCTGCTTTGTTCACTGCATTCGTCACATCAGATGACTCATGAACTTCTACAGACTTCGTCGTCGCTGCCGATACGGAGTGCTCCTTTACGGATAGAACGTTTGGTTTTGATAAATAGACAAGCGTTCCTCCTACTGAAGCAGCACCAAAACATGCGCCTAAAAACGCAGGAAGAATTTTTTTGGCTACGCTTCTTTTTTTGCTTGAATGATCATCATAATATCCCATTTTTCGTTCAGACCTTTCCTTACAAGAATGAATGTAAGCCCATTCTACAGACCAATCGTTAAAACGACATGTAAGAAAGATTAAAATTCCATTAGAAATTTTCAGAAAATAAAAAAAAGAAGCTCAACTAACGTGTTGAACCTCCATTTATTACATCCCAACCGATCGTTTGCTCCACTTAGGCTGATGATTCATCATAAACTTCGTATGAGACAAAGAGAAAATAACCGATCCGATCCAAATGCATGAAAAAGCAATCATATGAACGTACGTAAAATGCTCATGATAAACAAAAACGCCTAGCAACAAGGAAAGCGTTGGAGCGATATACTGTAAAAAACCAATCATCGAGAGTGGAATCAGCTTGGCTCCCTTTGCAAAATAAAGTAAAGGAATGGCCGTCGCTACTCCTCCCCCTACCATAAGCAGGGTTGTTACAATGGAACCTGTTGTTCCAAAGCTTGAATGACCTTGTACAACCAAAATAACAATATAAATAAGCGCAAGCGGGGTCACCATCATTGTTTCTAGGGTCAGACCAATTTCCGCTTCAAACGAGATCATTTTTTTCGCTAGTCCATACAATCCAAAGCTAAACGCAAGCGCCAGTGAAACCCATGGAAAGTGACCATAGTTAAACGTTAGGAAAACAACGCCTGCAGCCGCTACAAGAACTGCTGCCCCTTGCCAAAAATTCAGCTTCTCTTTTAACACAATAATGCCTAGTAAAATACTAATAAGCGGATTAATATAGTAACCAAGGCTTGCTTCAATAATATGATTTTGATTAACCGCCCAAATATAGATGCCCCAGTTGGCGCTAATAAGCAGAGAAGCTACCACAAGCATCACAAACTGCTTTGGTTTATGTAACAGCTGCTTAAAGGTTGTGAAAAAGACGCGTATTTTTCGATTCACCAATAAAAGAACAATCATAAATACAAATGACCAAATAACACGGTGTGCCAAAATCTCGCCAGAAGGTACACCTGAAAGTAACTTCCAATAAAGAGGGAAAATCCCCCACAATAAATACGCGATAGCTGTATAAATTACTCCAGCGCTTTGATCGCTTCCTTTTTTCATTTTGTTTCCTCGCTATCTATTAAGAACTTCTCTTATCATACAAGAAAACACCTTGTCTTCACAAGATGTTTTCTCACATGAACTATTAAGTGACTAAAAAATTTATTTCACTCGATTATACGTCTGCTTTTTTACCTGTACGAAACACTTTCGCACTGCGAATGTACTCGACATCTTTTACGCCTTCTCGTGCATTCACGACGCGCGCCGCTGCAAAGAAATAGTCAGATAAGCGATTTAAATAATGAAGCACCTGCTCATTGATTTTATGCTCTTTTTGAACCGTTACAACGAGACGCTCACATCGTCTTGCAATCGTTCGACAAATATGTAAGGACGCAGCTGCTCCTGTCCCTCCTGGTAAAATAAAACGTTCAATCTCTGGCGCTTCTTTCATATAAGCGTCAATGCTTTTTTCTAACGCTTTTACCATGTCTTCATTTACTTTATAAGGATGATCTTCTCTTGCAAAAGCGAGATCACTTCCGCAGTCGAACAGCTCATGCTGAATGTTCAAGAGCTCCTCCGCGAGTTCTTTTTGGTTCGCTAATTGCTGAACGGCTTGCCCGACAAAACTATTCAATTCATCAATTGAGCCGTATGCGTCTACACGCACATCATCCTTATAAACACGACCTCCAATTAAGCTCGTCTGCCCTTTGTCACCTGTTTTTGTATAAATGTTCATGTTAACTCCTCCTTTAATCGTTGCGGAATGCCATACCAGATTTGATCAACAATCGCCGCTTTTTCTGTCAGATATTGATAAATATATCCACACGCATCGCGAAAAGAACGGTCTTGTTCATTCATTGGAACGATTCCTTTTCCTACCTCTGTTCCAATGACAACAATGGTTCCATTTGTTCCCTGTTCCCATTCCATCCACGTGTCAATACGCTTTTGGAATCGTTCGCACACGGCGTCTATCTGTTCGTTTTCAAGAATATATTCTCTGATCCATCGTTCAATTCCTTCTATTGCAATGACTTCGTCACCAGGTAGCTTCTCTGGCAGCGAATCCTTTTTATACGCTGAATACCAAGTCAAATGATCATATTCCTTTTTGACCCATTCATGCTTTCCATTAAATGCTCCACCTATAATAAAATGCACTGCGTTCACTCCTCACTATGTACAAAAAACGGTTCAACAGAAAATTTGTTTTCATCTGTTTCCTGTCCAATCAGCCTTATCCCATCACCGGGAGCGACATTCCAATCAAAAAAAGCGGTACCGGAACATGTTGAGGCAACAAGGCGAATAGGCCCTCCGTGCGTAATAATGACCAAATTTCTTCCGCCATTCGTTTTCAATTGTGCCACACTTTCATGAAAGGCGCGCCAAATTCGCTCGCTAAATGTGCTAAACAACTCACCGTCTTCAACCGGTGCGTGAAAAGGATCATCTAACCAGTTTTGATAAGCCGTTTGCTCTGTCAATTCATTATACGTTTTTTCTTCCCAAGCACCAAAATTCATTTCGCGCCATTTTTCAGACGCTACGTACGAATGGTTTGGAAGCAATAGCTTGGCCGTCTCTTTGCAGCGTGTTAGATCACTCCCAACTACCAAGTCAACTTCTTCTGTATAGGGACGAATTCGGTTTTCCTCCGATATTAACAGCGGAGGATTGGACCACCCGATGTACTGTTTTTTTTGATTATTTTCGGTTAAGCCGTGACGAATAAGTGTAATAACCATAGGCTGATCCATGTGAGTGTGATCCCTCCTTCCACGGTCGTACCAATCATATCTCCCGTGATACCCCCAAACTGCTTACGGCACCAGGCGATAAATGCAATGGTCCATAACAGCAGCGTAATCGCGACAGGCAACCATAAGGACACCACACAAGCATATACCGCAAATAAAATGGTAATAACGATGTATATGACCGAAATTCGCTTCGTAAATCCTTGTTTAAAATACGCAGCAAGCCCCGTATCTTTTGCAAGCGGCGCCACCCTTAGCACCCATCCAGCAGATAAACGTGGCACAGAAGAAACGACTATCCACATAGAGAGCGGCACCTCTTTGATGAGGAGCAGTTCATGAATTGCCATCCACCTCAAGCTCAGTAAAAAGAGAAGCGAAAGAACCGCAAAAGCCCCTATGTTTGGGTCACTTAAAATTTCTAAGCGCTTCTCCTTTGGCCGTCTTGAAAAATATGCATCGCTTACATCCATCCAACCGTCTAGATGAAGACCACCCGTTAAGGCAATTGGCAATAGAACGAGCAGCATCGACTGTACAGCTACACTAATCGAAAGCTCACTCATTCCTCTGAAAAGACCGTACTCACACAACCCAATGACAAGCCCAATAAATGGAAAGACAAGAATCGAAGAGGCAACACGTCGTTCCGTCCATTCAATCGTTTTAGCAACAGGGAGAATCGTAAAAAACTGTAGCGAAATACGAATGACGTTTACTAATTCCCTCACAGCACGATCGCCTCTTTTTTTACCTTAAATAGACCGTACTCCATTACCCCTGCTGTACTAGACTCCTCTACGAGAAATTGATGAAAGGAACCTAGTAGTCTCATGTATACCTCTGTCGCTTCGTCCGGTACGTCTCCTTCAAATAATTCATTCGAAACAACAACTACCTCTTTTACACACGATGTTATTGCGAGAAGATCCTGCTTCATTTTTTCTAAGATTGACTGACAGAATTGATGATCCTCCCAGCTTTGTGCATCAATAAACAGCTCATTCGCCATCCAGTTCGTTGCACAGTCTACTAATACTACATCCGTCTTCTTTAGCTTTGGGACAAGATCATGAAAATTAATTTCCTGTTCAATTGTCACCCACGGTCGCGCTGCATCCCTTCTCGCTTTTTGATGTAGATTAACACGCTCTCTCATTTCATCATCGGTTATACGACTTGTCGCAATATAGACGTGTCGTTCACCTTCCGATCTTTGAACAAGCTCTTCCGCTTTTTTGGACTTTCCGCTGCGTACTCCTCCACTAACAAAGATCACGCTGTGCCATCCCTTCGCGAAATACCGCAAGTAATCTCTCATTCTCGTTTCTCGTTTTAACAGCCAGACGCATGTAGCGCCCGTCTAACCCTTGAAAATTTTCCGTATGACGAACAATCACGCCTGCTGCTGCGAGATAAGAAATCCACTCCCGTCCGTTCCATCCTTTTGGAATTTCACATAAATAATAGTTGGTAAACGATGGATAGGTTCTCAAGCCCAGTGCATGAAGCTCCTTTTGCACCCACTCCCGCTCCTGACCGACAAATTGGACGGTTTGGCGGACAAATTCGTCATTTTCTAAGCAAAATTCACCCACCTGTTGGGCAACACCGTTTACGCTCCACGGTGGTTGTTTCATAGAAAGAGCTGTGATAAGAGAAGGTGCAGCAAAAATATAGCCTAAGCGAATTCCTGCGATATGAAACATTTTTGTCATTGAGCGTACAACGATGACAGGATAATCGTTTATGTAAGACTCAAAGCGCATCGCTCGCTCTGTAAAATCAAAAAACGCTTCGTCAATCACAACCGTAACGTCGTGCTGCTTAGCTTTTTGAAGCAGCAGCTCCCACTGCTCGTTTGGGTACAGCATTCCGGTTGGATTATTAGGGTGGCAGATCCACACAATGTCCATAGACGGAAGCAAATCCATTAATTGTTCAAACGGCCATGTCCAATTCTCCTTTTCTTTTAGCTGCAAAGAGTGCACCTCACACTGAAACGCCTCACACGCTTCCTTGTATTCAACAAACGTAGGCTGAAGCAGCAAAGCTTTCTTTCCTGAAAAATGCGCGGCGATGAGAAAAAAAGCTTCCGCCGCTCCATTTGTAACGAGGACTTGATGGGGCGACACATCATACGTCTCCCCAAGCTTTTGACGAAGCGTCGTTACATTTGGATCCGGATAATTCATCATCAGCTCCTGAAGGTGAAGACTATGATGATCCAAAATACTTCCAAGCGGATTCGTATTCACGCTAAAGTCCACCACATCTTTTTCAGTACGAACTCCTAATTTTTTTAAAAAGTAATGGGGATTAGCTCCATGGGTAGGTAATGACAATGATGACGCCTCCTATAACACATAATAAAAACCAATAAGCAAAAACCGTTCTCCTCATCACAGATACCGATTGCTTGATGTGTGCACTTGTTAGCGGCTGTTTTGCATCACCGATTTCTGGACGATGGGACGGTATGCCTTTATACATATTTAGGCCACCAAGACGAATACCAAGAAGAGCCGCCATGGCGCTTTCTCCGTATCCGCTATTTGGGCTTGGGTGTTTTCTTGCATCTCGTTTCATTAATCGCCAAAGGGCTCGAAACGACAGATGATC